>JBHLOX010000079.1:0-12279 GCA_048940045.1 Promethearchaeota archaeon | reverse complement strand
TGTAAAAGGTTCAGTGACTTCTTGGAGGTGCACCCTGAATTGAGCAATAGGGTCTTGTCAGATCAATTAAAGGGATTAGAAAAACATGGTTACATTGAGAAAAAGCTGATCTCTATGAGTCCTATTCGTGCCGAATACGTACTAACAGATCTTGGAAGAGGCTTGAATAAGATGCTTTACGAAAAAGCGATGTTTGCAATCAAGTACGGATTAATCGATAGAAATGATCCTTATTTTAGAGGTAAGGATATAGAAAAAGCATTTGGGATTGAAGAATAGAAGTATCACCCACTTTCTTTTGGAACCTCGGAAACAAAGTAAAAGTAGTGGCGCCCCCGCCGGGACTTGAACCCGGGTCTCAAGAGTGACAGTCTTGAATGCTAGACCGGACTACACTACAGGGGCATCCAGTGCGCTCGACTCTCGATTTTCTATTAAAGTTGTCGGAGCGGTTCTCCTGTCCGAGTATCAATTCATGACTCATTTTCGCTCATTAGAGCAATTACTGAGTAGATTTATTACTGACTAAAGCCTATAATAGACCGGCTCACACAGCCAAGCCGTCCTTAGACCTTACTCCATTTCTGTGTTTTATCGCAACCCTTTTATGGCTACAAAATTTCCCGTCCTTTGCTCAGACAGTACTGCTTCCCATTCATGCATGGTCGTATATTGCACATACTTGACTTATTGTAATGCACGATGATGTCATAGACGGTGGGGCAAATAGGGCTCGTGGCGCAGACAGGTAGCGCAGCAGGCTTTTAACCTGAGGAACAAGAGAGTCATCTCTTGCGTCGGGGACTGGCCGCGGGTTCAAATCCCGCCGAGCCCGCCATTGCATGCAGGTAGGAGTAGAATTGTCAGAGTAAGCAGCAAACGGGGCGGCTATTGCAGCTATGTGTGAGCTCGGATTTCTGAGTTCCATGCGTTGGGAAGCGTGTAGATTCGCAGTAGTTCCCCCGTCCTTCACATTCACGATGTGATTACATGGCAAAGGGCACACAAGAACGAGACAAGTACTGGCCAGTTATTGAGGCCTTCTTTAATCAATACGGACTAGTAGGTCAGCATCTCGACTCGTTTAATCGGTTCATAAGAGAAGAGCTCCAACAAGTAGTCGATAGTGTTGGTAAGCTCACGCCGAAGATTGAAGGCTACGTAGTAGAACTGGGCGACATCCATGTCGAAGAACCTTCTATTCGTGAGGCTGATGGTAGTGAACACAAACTCTACCCCAATGAGGCTAGGATTAGAAATCTCACCTATGCGAGCAAGTTGCACCTTGACATGACCCCTGTCCGAAAGGAGGGTTCTGTGTCAACACGACTTGAAACTATGAGGATCTACATTGGGGACCTACCAGTCATGCTCCGGAGTGAGAAATGCCATCTAAATGGTCTGTCAGATGAGGAGCTCATAAAACACGGCGAAGATCCTAAGGACCCTGGAGGTTATTTCATAATCAACGGCTCAGAGCGCGTCTTAGTAACACAAGAGGATTTGGCGCCCAATAGGATTCTAATTGAAGAGGCAAGCAAGAGCTCCAGTTACACACACATTGCTAAGGTCTTCTCGACTTCACGTGGTTTCAGAGCACCGGTGACAATCGAGCGAAAGCGAACTGGTGAACTTAGAGTATCATTTCCTTCGGTACCCGGGAAGATACCCCTAGCCATCCTTCTGAAGGCATTAGGCCTTGAGTCAGACAGAGACATTGTTGACGTCATCTCAGACGATGATGAGATACGAAACGAGCTTATTGTCACCATTGAACAGTCAGCTCCAATCAACGCACCCACTGGTGAGGAGGAAGAATCTACACGCTCCAATGCGCTAGATTTCATTGGAAAACGTGTTGCCGTTGGTCAAACAAAGGAATATCGACTTGCCCGTGCTGAGAAAGTCCTGGACCGCTATCTCCTCCCACACATTGGTACTGAAGAAGATAGTCGACTGCAAAAAGCATACTATCTTGGCCAGATGGTGGAACGACTCTTAGAGCTAGTACTCAGTAAGAGGGCTCCTGATGACAAGGACCACTATGCTAACAAGAGGCTGAAACTATCCGGAGACCTTCTGATGTCACTCTTCAGAGTAGCACTATACTCTCTGACCCGTGATATCAAGTATCAGTTAGAACGTACTGCAGTAAGAGGCCGCAAGCCCAATATCCGGACTGCAGTGAGAGCTGATGTAATCACACAGAGGCTGAAACATGCACTTGCTACAGGTAACTGGGTAGGAGGTAAGGCTGGAGTTTCACAGCTACTTGACCGAACCAACTACATATCTTCACTGTCCCACCTTAGGCGAGTTGTTTCACCACTCTCCCGTTCACAGCCGCACTTCGAGGCGCGAGACCTTCACTCAACCCACTGGGGCAAGATATGTCCCAACGAAACCCCTGAAGGACCAAACTGTGGTCTCGTAAAGAACATTGCAATGATGGCCTACATCTCAGTTGGAACAGATGAAGAAGGAATAGAGCGAGCTCTCCTCAAAGGAAAAGTAGAGCCTATTGAGAAGCTCCGTGGAAAACGTGGCGCGAAGTGGGCGGATGTCTTCTTGAATGGCCGTCTTGTTGGCGTCCATCCTGCTCCACAGGTCTTGGCAAAGACAATACGACAGAAACGACGTGCTGGTGAGATTGATCATCAGACAAACATAGCATATTACGAAGATACACACGAAGTTCAAGTAAACTGTGATGCAGGCCGTGTGAGAAGACCAGTCATTGTTGTTGAAAATGGCAAGAGTCAACTCACCGATGAGCATCTCCGAATGGTGCTTGAAACCGAGTGGGGCTTCTTAGACCTTCTCCGTAATGGAACTGTAGAGTTCATTGATGCAGAGGAAGAGGAGAACACACTGATTGCGATGTATCCTGACGAGATAGGTCCAAACACAACGCACATGGAGATAGTGCCCTCAACAATTTTGGGTATCTCTGCAGCTCTCATTCCATTCCCTGAACGAAACCAGTCACCACGTAATGTGTACATGGCTGGAATGGCCAAGCAATCAGTCGGTGTACCAGCTTCAAACTTCAGGTACAGGGCTGACACACGTTCACACTTTTTCCACTATCCACAGATACCACTTGTGAAGACTCGCGCAATGGACTCAATTGGTTACGAGGACCGCCCTGCTGGGCAGAACTTCGTGGTAGCCATACTGTCCTTTGAAGGATATAACATCGAAGACGCACTCATCATGAACAAGGCTTCCATAGAGAGAGGTCTGGGTCGAAGTACATTTGCCAGAGTATACGAAAGCGAAGAACGCAAGTATCCTGGAGGACAAGAAGATCGATTTGAGATTCCTGATCGAAGTGTCAGAGGTTATAGAGCATCAGAATCATACAGAAACCTGGGTGAGGATGGTATCATCGAAACTGAGGTTGAAGTATTGGGCGGTGATGTACTCATTGGCAGAACCTCACCACCAAGATTCCTAGAAGAATACTCCGAGTTCGAGATTGCCTCTCCAAACCGCCGTGAAACTTCTGTGGCTGTGCGTCATGGAGAGGCTGGCGTTGTTGACAGTGTAATCCTTACGGAAACTATTGATGGTAACCGTCTGGTAAAGGTAAAGGTTCGAGACCTCAGAATTCCAGAACTGGGTGATAAATACGCATCTCGTCACGGACAGAAAGGTGTCATCGGATACATTGTGCCTCAACAGGACCTTCCATTCACAGAAGATGGAGTTGTTCCAGACCTGTTAATCAATCCACATGCAATTCCAAGTAGAATGACTATTGGTCAGATTCTGGAGATGGTTGCTGGCAAAGCATCGTGTATGGTGGGTAAACAACAAGATGCATCACCCTTCTGCGGAGTCACTGAAGATGAACTCTTCGAAACTCTCAGGAAACATGGTCTGAAGCATAATGGTCGCGAAACCATGTATTCAGGAATCACAGGAGAGAAGCTCAAGGTTGACATATTCATAGGTGTCATCTTCTATCAGAAACTCCATCATATGGTCGCAGACAAGATTCATGCCCGAGCCAGAGGACCTGTACAGATTCTGACCCGCCAACCCACTGAGGGTCGTGCGCGGGAAGGAGGTCTGAGATTTGGCGAGATGGAACGTGACGTACTGATCGGTCATGGCGCAGCAATTCTCCTGAAAGGTCGGCTCTTAGATGAGTCAGACAAGAGTAACATGCTCGTCTGTGAAGACTGTGGTTTGATTGGCGTCTATGACCGAAACAAGGACCAGTATTACTGTCCTATTTGCGGAACAAACGCCAAAATCAGCAGCGTTGTCGTGTCTTATGCTTTCAAACTGCTAATACAAGAAATGATGTCACTTGGCTTGGCCACCAGGCTACGATTGAAGGAGATGATCTAGATGATTTCGGGACTAACAACAAAGAAGATTGATGCGATAGAGTTCGGACTCCTCTCTCCCGAAGATATCCGCAAGATGTCAGTCGCTCAGATTGTCGTGGCTGATACATATGACGAAGACGGATATCCAATTGATAGCGGCATCATGGATCCAAAACTTGGTGTCATTGACCCTGGTCAACGCTGCAGAACCTGCGGGAACCGAGTGGGTAATTGTCCCGGTCACTTTGGTCATATTGAACTCGCACGCCCAATCATGCATGAGGGCTATGCTAAGGTTATTCACAAAGTGCTTCGTGCTATCTGTAGAGAGTGTTATAGAATACTCCTGACAGATGAAGAAATTGAACACTATCAACGACTCTTCAAAAGATATCCTGAGATTGGTCAGAAAACTGCTACTCTTTCCAATGAGATTCTAAAAAGGGCTGCCAAGGCCAAAACATGTCCTCACTGTGAAGAGGAACAGCTCAAGCTAAAGCTGGAGAAACCAACCTCTATCTATGAGGTGGGTGAAGCAGGTTCAGTCAGACTCACTCCAATTGACATCAGAGCTCGTCTGGAGAACATCATCGATGATGACTATCGTCTTCTTGGCATCAACCCAGAAGCAGCTCGACTTGAGTGGTCTATTCTCACAGTACTTGCAGTTCCTCCAGTCACAGTCCGCCCCTCAATCACACTTGAATCAGGTGTGAGGAGCGAAGACGATCTTAGCCACAAACTCATTGACATCATCAGGATCAACCAGAGACTTCGAGAGAACTTGGATGCGGGAGCACCTCAACTAATCGTTGAGGACCTCTGGGAACTACTTCAATACCATTGTACAACCTACTTCGATAATGGTGTCAGCGGAATTCCACCAGCCAGACATCGCTCTGGTCGTGCCCTCAGGACACTAGCACAGCGACTGAAGGGAAAGGAGGGTAGATTCCGATCCAACCTGTCTGGTAAACGTGTAGACTTCTCTGCGAGAACAGTAATCTCTCCTGATCCTAACCTGAGTATGAATGAGGTGGGAGTACCCGAACAGATTGCGAAGATTCTCACCATTCCTCAGAGAGTTACTGAATGGAATATTGAGGAGATGAAGGAACTAGTCATCAGAGGTCCTGACAGACATCCAGGATCCAACTATCTCATTCGTACAGATGGTCGTCGTGTGGACCTTCGATTCGTTAAGGAACGGTCTGTGATTGCTGACACAATCGAACCTGGATTCATTGTAGAGCGTCATCTAAACAGTGGTGATATAGTTCTATTCAACCGACAACCATCGCTTCACAGAATGTCAATCATGGCACATGAAGTACGTGTGATGCCCTATAGGACATTCAGACTTTCACTCTATGTCTGTCCACCTTACAATGCAGACTTTGACGGAGATGAAATGAATCTTCATGTACCACAGTCTGAGGAATCACGAGCTGAAGCACGAGTGCTAATGAGAGTACAGGAACAAATCCTCTCCCCAAGATATGGTGGACCAATCATCGGGGCACTTCAGGACTATATCTCTGCAGCCTTTCTCTTGACGCGAAAATCAAGTTTGTACACTTTGAACCAGGTAAACCAACTTCTTGCTACAGCTAACTTTGAGGGTTCTCTTCCAGATCCAGCAATAATTGCTCCAGTTCCATTGTGGACTGGTAAACAGATATTCAGCATGTTCATTCCTGAAGGTATTAACATCTCATTCAAGGCGAACATCTGTAGGAAGTGCCAGACATGCAAGAAAGAGGACTGTGAGTTTGATGCCTATGTGGTGGTACGTGATGGCAACCTCCAGTTTGGCGTAGTCGATGAAAAGGCGTTTGGTGCTGGTGAACCAGACTCGCTATTTCACCGCATAATCAAAGAGAAGGGTCCCACCACAGGACGTATCTTCATGGACTCAGTGGGACGTCTCTTGGTCAGACTCATTACCGATAGAGGGTTCTCAATGGGTCTGAATGATGTTACCCTACCAAAAGCAGCATCTCAACGAATCAGTCGAATCCTAAGTGATGCAGACACCAAGGTAGACCAGCTCATTGAAACCTACAAACGTGGTGAACTGGATCCCAATCCTGGTCAGACACTACTAGAAACTCTTGAACAAAGGATTATGGCCACACTGGCAGAAGCACGAGACTCAGCTGGTGAGGTTGCAGGTGAACATCTAGGTCTTGAGAACGCAGCAGTCATAATGGCACAGACCGGAGCTCGTGGCTCAAGACTGAACCTGTCGCAGATGGCCGCAGTCGTAGGGCAACAGGCGGTCCGCGGTGAGCGTATCAGTAGAGGCTATATTGGTCGTACACTCCCGCACTTTGAGAGGGGTGATCTTGGAGCACGTGCAAGGGGATTTGTTACATCGAGTTACAAGAGTGGACTTGACCCAATAGAATATTGGTTCCATGCAGCAGGAGGTCGTGAGGGTCTTGTGGACACTGCTGTAAGAACTTCAACATCAGGATATATGCAGAGACGACTCATGACAGCTCTTCAGGACCTGAAAGTTGAGAGTGATGGCACAGTCAGAACAGCACCTGGTCGTATCGTACAGTTCCGCTTTGGTGATGATGGCGTTGATCCAAGCAAATCAGACCATGGTCGATCCGTCAATATCGATATAGCAATTGAGAAAGTCCTAGGTAAAGGAAGAATGGATTAGTGGAGGTCTAAGAATGCCGAAAAAAACAACCAAAAAGAGCACAGAAGCTAAGAAAAAAACTGCTTCAAAGAAAACAGCCACTAAAAAACCCGCAGCAAAGAAACCTGCAGTCAAAAGTAAACCAAAAGCTGCAAAACCCAAGAAGGAACCCGTAAAGAAACCTGTAACCAAGGATGTCAGCTCAGCTATTGCCAAACACATGGAGAAACGGTTTGAGAACATTCGAGACGAACGTAGACTTCCTCCAAGTGTCATAGAAGAACTACGAGCAAAGGTTTTCGCTTTAGACCTCACAAAGAAAGAGTTTGATGAGATTTGTGATAATGTCATTGAATCATATGAACGGTCACTTGTGGAACCTGGTGAAGCTGTAGGAACAGTAGCTGCACAGAGCATTGGAGAACCAGGCACACAGATGACTCTACGTACATTCCACTACGCAGGTGTTGCCGAACTAAGCGTAACGCAGGGTCTCCCTAGGTTGATTGAGATTGTCGATGCCAGAAACAATCCAAGTACACCTACTATGAAAATCCACATGAAAAAGGAACTATCAGAAGACCGTAACGAAGCGAAAGCGATTGCTAGGAAAATAGAGATGGTTCTTGTTGAGAGTGTTGCCAGTAATGTGTCAATTGATCTTCTTCGTCAAGCCATCGACATTCGTTTAGATCCAGAATTGATGGAAGACAAGGACTTAGAAGTCGAGGCTATTGCAACAGCTATACAGGAAAAAATCAAGGGAAAAGGAGAAGTTGAACCAGGAGAGAATACAATTTTTGTATATCCTGCAAACGAATCCTTAGCTGAACTACAAAAGTTGAGCGAGAAGATACGCGAAGTGCGAGTCAAAGGTATCAATGATGTCACACATGTGGTGATTAGAAAGGAACCTGATGGATATGTGCTGTACACGGAGGGTTCTAACCTACAGGATGCGCTTGAGATTGACGGAGTCAACCCCCACAGAATCTACACAAATAACCTCCGCGAAATCTTCCAAGTACTTGGGATTGAAGCCACAAGAAACGCAATAATCCAAGAAGCCATGAATGTACTCAATGAACAGGGAATGGATGTAGACGTGAGACACATCATTCTCGTCGCTGACATGATGACTGCAGATGGAACAATTCGACAGATTGGAAGACATGGAATATCTGGTTCAAAACATAGTGCACTTGCACGAGCAGCATTCGAGGTTACAATCAAACATCTCCTAGGTGCAGGAATCGCTGGAACAAAAGATCCACTTCGAGGAATAACAGAAAATGTGATTCTTGGTCAGCTTATCCCTCTTGGAACAGGGGGAATTGATCTTCTCATGAATCCTCAGACTCCAACCATAAAAAGAAAGAGGAAGCGATAAGTCTAACACAAAGGTCACGGCGGAAACATTAAAACAGAATACCATCTGACGCAACCAGTTCAGGTTTGCCCATAAACACAAACGAGGTCAAATAATGAGCCTAAATCAACCAATAGCGAGTGCAGTAAGTACAGGTGAATGCAAGATAGGCGCAAAATTCTCAATCGATGCCATCAAGACTGGCAAGGCTAAACTTGTCGTCGTTGCTTCGAACTGTCCAAAAGATGAATTAGATGACATAGAACAATATGCAAAGCTCGCGGAGATTAAGATCCATAAGTTTGAAGGCACTTCTTGGGATTTAGGCGAAACTGTAGGCAAACCATTCATGGTTTCCGCCATTGCCGTGATTAAACCTGGCAACTCAAAGATACTAAAAATGGTCTGAGGCGGATCAATTGGGCCGAGTTAAGCTCTCCATGGAGGACATGGCGTTAATCGCCAAGTTCGAGCAAATCACAGGTGCTGCAGCAATTGATGTTATCCGTGATGATGAGGGCGAGAGAATCATAGTTGTTGTCCGTCCAAAACAGCTCGGAAAAGCAATTGGTCGCGGCGGAGTGAATGTAAAAGCCGCTTCAGAGGCTTTTGGCCGCCCTGTTGACGTTGTTGAGATGGCTGAAACAGCAGAGGCTTTTGTCATGAGCGCCCTTGCCCCAGCCAGAGTCGAGAGTGTAAAGATTGTTGAACATCGCGATGGCACACGAGTAGCATCTGTGACTGTCAACACCGAGGATCGCGGCATTGCCATAGGTAGGGATGGTCGAAATGTTGCTCGGGCACGTATTCTTGTGCGTCGTCACTTCGATTTGAACAATGTAGTTATTGCCTGAAGCATTTCCAGAAGCGTTCTTTTCATAAGCCTTTTAAGGTTACAACTGGCCGGAGCCGACAACCACCAATGAGAGCGTACCATGAATGGTACATCCAAGAGGTAATTCATCTTGACAAGAAAATCCCCATTAGGCGAGTTTGCGGCGCGACCGCTTCTTCGAAAGAGGAAGAAGTTTCGCTGGAAAAAACCCACCTACAAAAGAAGAGTCCTTAAGCTAAAGCGAAAGACAGACCCGCTAGAAGGCGCTCCTCAAGCAAGAGGTATTGTACTTGAAAAGGTTGGTATTGAATCAAAACAACCAAACTCTGCCATTCGAAAGGCTGTAAGGATTCAGCTCTCAAAGAACGGAAAACAAATCACAGCGTTCATACCCGGGGATGGTGGCTTGAAATACATAGATGAACACGATTCTGTTGTTGTTGAGGGGATTGGTGGTGCTCAGGGTGGTCCAATTGGTGACCTACCAGGAGTTTCGTGGAAAGTTATCAAGGTCAACGGTGTATCTCTCGAGTCCCTAATTTACGGCAAAAAGGAAAAACCCATCAGATAAGAAGTTCTCAAGTCCGCACTCGCAGAGCTAAAACTAGAACTAGCACCACTCTATACAGAAGTGGATGATGCCACTCTTTATCATAGTTGTAACCCAGCACGCACCAATTTATTAATTTGAGTTATTTTGAGAGATAGAAGATGAAATCAGAGATCAATGAGAAGATATACTCCAAAGTGTTCACTGAGTCGAACGAAAGGTACCACATAGAACAAAAGGAGAAATTGGAGAGGATTGTAGATCTCTTCGAACCTTGTGACAGAGTCTTGGATGTGGGATGCGGCGACGGTTGGTTCGGAAAGAGAATAATAGAAGATTTCGGAGCAGAGGTCCACGGTGTAGATATTTCAATGGATGCCCTGAAAAAAGCTGAGTTGTCTGGATTGAAGGTGAAGAAACAGGATCTAGACGGAAATAAGTTGTCCTATCCCAACAAGTACTTTGATGCTGTTTTGTGTGGGGACATTATCGAGCACTTGATAAACACAGAATTTTTCCTAAAGGAAATAAGGAGAGTTCTCAAAAAGAACGGGTTTTTGATTTTGAGTGTACCGAATATCGCTACATACTACAACAGGTTTTTGCTCCTAGCTGGCAAGTTTCCAGTAGGGATCGAGTCTGCCTCTGAACTCGTCTTCCCACCAATCAAAGCAAAGGAGTTATACAATACGGGCCATGTGAGGGCCTATACCAAGGAAACCATAACTAAGTTGATTGTATACCATGGTTTTAAGATTGAAGATGTGAAAGGAGTTCCACTTATAGTTCACAATGATTTTGTGCATGACAAATTCAAAAAATATGTTGGAATCTCCAACTCAGTGGAAAAGTTCTTCGCCAGGTTCCCGACTCTGGCATCTGTTATACTTATCAAAGCAAGAAAAGTGTGATGCTCTTGCCGGGATTTGAACACTGCACGCAATCTAGTCACCGTCAGTTTGCTGGAAACTCAAATTACCTGTCGAGAGGATGTAAGATTTAATGATTCTTCTAGATCATCGGAAACTGTGTACGGAATGGAGTGAAGGGTGACTCGAGCGAGGACAGGGAGCTTGGTATCAGTCGTCCTCTGTGGGATAAATTTCAGAAAGAAATCTTTGACTTTCTTCTCGAGTAAAAATAGATTTATTCCAAGTATACATCAACAGTCAGATTGTCCAGATATCTTGAATTATTTCTTACTAATCTTATTATTTTCAACATATCCTCCCAGGACCAGTTAAATTTGCTATTACCTTTCCTAGGAATGCATGGTACTGGAATCTCTGCAACATGAAAACCCAACTTTGCCATCTTAATCTCCATTTCAGTTTCTACAGTAAATCCCTTTGACTTGATATTCAATCTATTCCAGGTTTCCTTTCTCATGACCCTCATTCCGCTCATAGGTTCTGATGTTTTGAACTTTCCAAAAATAAAATTAGTGAGAATAGGTGCAATTCTGTAATAATACATTGTTACAAAGGTTTGATTAGCATTCTCTTTCAATATCAACCTAGAGGCGATTACGATATCGTGGTCTTTTAGTAGTTCTACCATTCTAGGAATGTATTTTGCAGGATAAGTACAGTCCCCGTCAAGGAAACATATCTTGTTTCCTTTTGCTTTTTCTACTCCTAACTTCATAGCATTTCCTTTGCCATTATTTTCTTGCTCAATGAGTCTCAAATTATCGTATTTTTTCATGAGTCTTCTGACTTGTTCTCTTGTTCCATCAGTTGATTTATCGACAACAAGTATCTCAAAATTATCTAGCTCTATCTTCTCAATGTCTTCAATAACATGTGATATAGGCTCCTCCTCATCTTTTGTGGAAACTATTATGCTCAACATGTTCTTCATGGTATATGGACTCCAATCTTCACATAGACCAAATACTTACCATCATTCTCTTGATACTCTTGAATCTCAATCTGGACCTATTCATCCTATTTATTCCCCATCTTCACCACTAAAATCAGCGATTGTATTCACGGGAGTGAGAAATAGGATTGTTATTGCGATTGCGAAGATAAGACCAGCTCTTAATTTCAACTCTCGACTCCACACCTCTTTAATATTAGTTACCGTGTATAGCGCTGTTTCAATACACAGCATGATGTTAATTGTAATAATTTTTCCGACAAGGTGTTCTGTGGACATGTAAAAATTACTCATTAACTGATTTTTCCTGCTGACTCGAGCGTTATACTACGAAGAGCTTTCTGTTTCCAACACAAAGATAACCATAGGCGACATTCACTGTTCTGAGCTTCTAGCAGTCATAACAAAGGAACGGTTCGAGAAGGCGAAGGTCGCGAACTGGGATGAATTTCTTGTGAGGGGGTCATTTTCCCCTCCTTCTTTTTCAAGTAGGATGTTTGCTTGACCCAAAGGATTATAATGTTAACAGCGGGGCTCGTCGGTTAGCAATACTTTGGAGATTAGTGTGAGATATGTTCCCAAAACCAATCAAGGTCAACGGAGTTGGTCTTGAGTCTTTGATTTATGGTCGAAAGGAGAAGC
>JBHLOX010000245.1:0-3040 GCA_048940045.1 Promethearchaeota archaeon | reverse complement strand
TAAACTGCGGAAACGATTGGTGAAGTGAGGAGAGTCCTCAGGTAGGAACGAGAATAGATGAGCACGACCTGGTTCATTGCTAAAGAGTATCTTAAACGATTGGAGATTGACTTTGAGGAGCATGGTAGGAAGACCTTCAGTCTGTATCCTTATGGACCGATTGAGGCTAAGATAATAGAGGTCTTTCCCGGAACGAACTGGATAACACTTACCACTCGACTGATGGATCTTTCAGAAGTACCTACGAAGAGCAGGCGAGGTGTCTACGAGAAGCTGTTGAAATCGAATGCCACCCTTGTCGAAGTGAACTTTGGAATAGACAAGAAGGATCACTTGATGATTAGAAATGCTATTCCGGTAACTGGTATATCGTATGATCTCTTCAATTGTACTTATGAGGCGCATCTGGCTGGTGTCCGGTTCTTCCACGAGAAACTCAAACCTCAACTAGTGTAGTTCAGCTCTCAATGACAGAATGAATAAAGAAAGAGAGTAGTAGGAGCGAATTAATCGCTCCAGAATTGCGTTATAGACCCTGTGCCATCCAGAAGATAATCGGAGTCACAAAAGCCTCGATCAGAGCAGCTACCAACAGGAAGAAAACGATGAGTAGGTATGTTCTCCAAGTTCTTTCATCCCCAAGGAGTACTCGAGTCTTCGAGGGTACAGAAGCCCAATCTTCATTCTCAATGGTTGGCCAAAGGTCCTTAGAGATCCGGATCGCTGCACCAGCAGCAATCAAGAAGGTGGGAATCTCCACAATCGCATGTGGAAGAATCCTTGCTAGGAAAACAGGTGGACTGATGCCGAAGAATTGAATCTCAATAAGTGCAATCCCTCCGAGAGTCAAAGCAGTCGAAAGGACTTCAGCAATCGCCAGGGACATTAGACTATACTTGATGTATGTTATGATGAAGTCTTCGTCCTTCCCTCTACCAATCATCTTGTGTCCTGCAACAAGAAATAGTGGAAGCACAATCAGTGCGATTAGTGTAAACTGATCATCATAGACGAAATATTCAGCTGCAAAGATGAAGACGAATAATGGGAACCACCAATCACTTGAGCCTCTTCCACCTCGCCCCCTTACCAGTGCAATCAATCCACATAGCAGGAACATAACTCCAAAAATGGCGAGCGCTCTAAGCCCTAGTTGGGCTGTAAAACCCCACCTGGAATCTATGGGATTAAATAGACCTTGATTCGCATCGTAGGTTGTCCACAAGTATGTTAATGCTGCACCCACAAATGTTGCAGCTATAGTCCATGAACCGATACGTTTTTCGGATTCAGTCTTCTGTACTCTAGTCTGCCAGAGAACTGCAGACCAGAATATTGGACCAATAACCAACATCAGCAGTGTCCGGATCATGTTATGTTCTATGAAGATTGTTAACCATCCAAATGGATCTGCACTCGGATCAGACCACCTCGGAGCTAAGAAATTAGGATTCAATGGAACCAATACTCCTTCTAGTCCTTCAGGTGCTCCAATCTGGACTAGAAGAGCTTGTAAGAGATCATTAACAAGCCAAGGATTAGCAAGAACAATTGAAAGTATCCAGGCTCCTAGAATTGAAACTACTAGACCTGCGAAGAACATCACTGCAGATTCTGTAAGATCTCGTTTATGCACATTCAAAAGAGGACCAGCAGTTTCACCGATTTGATTTCGCCAACTCTCCCTAAAATTGAAGAAGTAGAGGATGAAGAGTGTACCAAACACAACGATAGGCAGGTTCACAATGAACTGTGATGCAAAACGTGCAAACAGCTGTTCAGGCTCAGGGAGGTAAAGAATCGGTCGAAGCCGGTTGTATACCGCTCCAGCATAGACTGCAGGAGTGACTGCGAAGCTGACTATGTAATCCAGACTGGGCAGTAGATAGTAACTCAGTACTGAGAGTGTCACACCTGAGAAAAGCGCAAATGATTCGATTCCACCCTTGGAGCGTTGATGTACGTAATAGCTTATGACTCCAATGAATATCATCATAACGTATGGAATGGCTAGCATCATTAGTAGCCAGATTGTTCCATTAATCATCTGCTGGTTGTTTGCAGGATTTAGCAGTACATCTGCAACAAACTCATCATCAACAGCACCAGGATAAAACAGGAATAAACCGTGCTCCACTGCATAGTTCAGAGTTGTGGCAAACACAGTTGCGACAAAAGCACCTGTCACCACAAGCCCTGTACCTACTCCTGCAACAAGGTTTCTGAGAGTACCGCTGACGCTGATGCCAGACATCTTTGATCTTGCTTGAGTTATGGACTCAAACAACTTCTTGTAGAGTACTACTGCAAAAGCTTCCACAAGTGGTAGAATCAGGATTGCAAAGATGATAGGAGGCACAGCAGAAATCAACCCTTCACGATAGTACAGAATCATAATGCCCACAATGTTGGAAACTCCTGATGTGAATGCCTGAAGAGCCTGGTATCCAAATATGAAAATGGACAATACAATATTGAGTCTGAAGAACCAACCCAGGACTCCACGCATCATTTCTCCGCCAATATCTCGATTACCAAGCCGAACACCTGCGCTCTTTGCAATACGATTCGATGCAGGATATCCAAATCGGTAGATCCAAGTCAGAAAGATGAGGATAGTGACCACATAGGTATCAGGGATTTGATAATTGCCAGGATCAGTAACACGTGTGATGAACGATGGAAGATCTCCAATGTAAACGGATATTGATGGAATCACTGTGGCTAATCCTATGATGAGATAGTCTTTCCATGCATCTCGCCATGCACGATCTTGAACCTCAGGATTCAGTGGTTGTGGCTCAACACCTTCGAAAGAGATGTTCGCTACACGATCCATCAGACCTGCGTATCCATCTGTTTCAGGCTCACGCTTCGTGATACCCTTAATGAGATTCTTGAACCTCATCTTCATTGGATCTTGCATAGCCAGTTTCGCTGCAAGGACAACCATACCGAACAGGACTGAAAAGAACGACACCATCACCCAAATCATATACTCTTGAAGAGACGATACGAACTGGAATAGCATGTCTGTCAG
>JBHLOX010000244.1:0-3044 GCA_048940045.1 Promethearchaeota archaeon | reverse complement strand
AGCACGACCACATTCACCGGTATAGTAGGAGGAATAGGTGCGATTCTCATAAGTGCATTGGCTGCAGTTCTATCTGGGTCGGTTAGAGAGCTGTTCGTTTTTGATCCACTAGCAGAATTTAGCATTGTTCTACACTCTGGCGCAGTAATTGCTGTTTTTCTCTTCTCATTTTTCATTGGCTTTGTAGCATCAACGGCATCAACAATCAGGGTATTGCTTATGATGCCAACCAAGACACACGATGAGATGGAAACAGAAACATCAGAGAGTGAATACATGACCACCCCTCTTGTGGATGTTGTTGCTCTCATTTTTTCTGGAATTGTATCTGCGCAGTTACTTCTTCTTCTGGGTCAAGGAATGAATGCAAGCTGGCAGATTTTAGGACTAGCAATCTTGATGATTGGTGTGTTTGTGGTTTCCTTCACCAGATTCCTATCTCGTTTCGCTGGACCAATCAAATATCGATTAATGGAAAGGATTCATCGACGACAGCTACTTGTAGGCACAAGAGTTGTGGGTAGAACAGCCAAATTGAAAATTAGTAGTGAAGCCCTTGGAGTGATGTTCATCGCATTGGTCTTTACTGCAGGTACATTTTCTGTGATTGCCTCAAGCACTGGGTCTATGCATATACGAAATCTAAGGTCATTTGAAATTGGTGGCGACATTGTTGCGGAAGCACAACCATTTCAAAATAATCTCACTTTGGATATTTTCGATATTATATCTACGATTGAAGGAGTACAAGAAGCCAGCGCTATGCTAGAGGTTCATGCAAGAGTCCACTATTACTCTGTAGGTCCTGTTACAACTGTTCTTTATAACCGGTCGATAACAGTATATGGAGTGCAACCTAGCAAATGGGCCCATACTGCTTTTCTTCTTCCATATTTCACTGCTGAACATGAACCTAAAGCTACTTTGGAGATAATCGAAGAGGAAGAGAGTAAAGTCATATCATCATTCAAACCTGTATTAGGTTACAATATAGCTCCAGACGGTACGTACAGCAAAATCTATGGAAATTACATAGAAATTGACCTACAAGATGGAATATCTGAAAACTACCTCAATTTGACGATAATAGATATTATGTCTGAAGACGAGGAGATAGATAGCGCAGCATATATGCCAGGATCTCCCGATAATAGTGATTTTATCATAATGAATCTAGAGCTACTACATGACCAACTGAATTCAACAAGAGTGAGTAGAGTTTATGTCGATATTGAAGAGGGGGCAAATTATACTCGAATAATGGATGACATTAAGAAAATAGCACCTTATAGCTTCTCCATGATTCGCTCCTCTTTACAGGCCATTGACGAGGTCTTTGATTCAAGAGGTGCAAGTACAATTCATGGAATCTACACATTGAATGTTCTTTTCTCTATACTATATCTGACAATAGGGATCTCAATTATAGCTGGTGATAAGAACCGCCTGTACAGGAAACAATTTGCAATAATACGAGCAATGGGGTCCGATTCCACCACAATTCAGTCAGCAATGCTATTTGATATTATAATCAATATCGTCTTGTCATCTGTGATTGGAATGGCGACTGGTTTAGTATTGAGCGGTATGGTTCTAGGAACGCCTCTAATGTATATGGGTGTATCAGAAACCTTGCCCTGGAATCATCTGCCTATTTCACTATCAATTCCCTTCATCCAGTTGGGAGGAGTATATCTTACTGGTTATTCTTTTCCACTGATCGCCACGCTTCTTGTTACGAGAAGAAATCTTTGTAATGATATTGCTGAAAGATTGCAAGATGCTGATTGATACGCATAAGATATGCGAGAATCTACTCTTGAAAGATGTTGATTCCTCAGTGCCAGAGGATACTATCGACTCATAAAATCAAGACACCTGAAAATATTTAACAATAGTAAATTTTTCCTAATCCATGACAGTTTCACAAAACATCGAACTCGTGAAGCAGGCAATGGATGCATACAACAGAGATGGTACACTAGGTCTTGCTAAATTCATGGATGACAATGTCGTTGATCACTTCGGAACCGGACGCCCATCACTGAAGGGAAGGAAGGCATTTATTGATGATAACATAGCATTCGAGAAAATCTTTGCAAACCTACGTGCTGAGATAACCAACATTTTTGGTCAGGATGACTGGGTGTGTCTTCAAGGCATCATGACTGCAACTCATCAAGGACCTTTTACACTCAATAATGGAAAACAAATTCCTCCAACTGGGAAATCCATTCGAATTCCAATCTGTAACGTGGTCAAGTTGAAGAACGGGAAAATCACCGAAATTCATGAGTACTTCGACCAATTGCTTTTCATGACTCAGCTCGAGGCAACATAGAACATTAACTGTTATTTCGGAACCCATAGAATTGCTGGGTATTGGATACGCCAAATGTATATCTAAGAATAAAACATAGGTCTGGACATCATTATATGATCCAGGAGTGGATTGAAATTAAGATCTGTCCAAAATGCGGGAAAGCAAACAATGTGACTCGGAAGTTTTGCGCTGGTTGTGGAGCCTCCCTCTTAAGGAAGGTAGAAGAAGATGAACCTGCGGCTGTTGAGGAGGTTGAGAAAACACCATTTGCACCAACACCCAGCATCCCTGAAGAAGAAAAATATGTACGACCCAGTGAAGTTGCCTCTGAACAGGCCAAGATGGAAGTCGGCAAACCTCAACCTTATGGGGTAACTGAAGAACCTTCCCTCCCAAGAGAGGAAGTAAAAGCCCCTCCTCCTAGGGAGATGGAGATGGAGAAGGGTAGGGAGGTTGTTCAAGACATCCTTGAGAAGGTTCGAGCTGCAGAGGCTCGTTCTCGTGGCGAAGAGGTCGCACCAGAACCAGAGATGGAGGTTGAGGCACCTCCTGAGGAAATCATGGAGGAGGTTGAGGAATCAATCCCCTACGAGGAACCCATTGTTGAAGCTGAAGTAGAAGAGGACTATGAAGAAGAGGAATATGAAGAAGAAGAAGAAGAAGAAGAAGAAGAATATGAAGAAGAGGTCGTAGAAGAAGAAGTAGTAGAGGAGCTAGAGCC
>JBHLOX010000243.1:1186-3059 GCA_048940045.1 Promethearchaeota archaeon | reverse complement strand
CTGACGTTTGGAATTGACTACATGACAGTCGTCTATCTCTACTTCCCAGAGGAGTCCGAGATTCAAGAGAATGAGATCTATTCAGTTATTCGACATCCTGCATACTTGGGCGGCGTCATCCTGGGACTGGCTGGTCTCTTCTTCAGGTTCTCAGTCTACTCAATACTCATGTGGTTTACTGTCTATCTAGCCTTTAGAGCTCAGATTTGGAAAGAGGAGAAGGAGCTGGTGGAGCGATTTGGTGAAGGGTATAAAGAGTATCGAGAACAAGTTCCTGCGTTACTCCTCAGACCGAGCAAAGCTGGAGCATATTTCAGATTCCTCAGGTCGGGGTAGTGTTTTGTATTATTGAACAGGTATACGACGGTAAATTCCTAAGAATGGAGGAGTAGGGTCCACACGATCACACTCAGACACGCATCATTGAGCACTACGGGTATCGCCAACAGGAACCACCACTGACCATTCATCTCATTGAAGAAGCAGTCAGATTTATCATTTGGACGTTTCCCCCGAGAGAATCAGGGATTGATGCCTATGAATGTTCAACGACTTGCCTCAATATACAGCATATTTGTCGGTATCTCAATGATTGGTCTTTGGGTTATGCTTCTCACCACAGATCAAGTGCCAGAGCTAGCACTCGAACCATATCGCATCATGGCACATATCTTGGCAGAAGTAGTAACAGCAGTGCTTCTGCTTGTGAGTGGGTATGGTCTTCTGACAAAGCAGACTTGGGGATTGAAGATATTCCTCTTTGCACAAGGCGCATTATTCTACACGCTCATCGCTAGTCCAGGATACTATGTTCAACTAGGGTTTGCTCCGATGGTGGTCATGTTCAGCGTGTTGTTAGTGATTACGCTGATTTTCATCGGGTTTGTAATCTCGCGGCCTGAGAAGTTCGAAAACTAATTGTGGGAAATCATCATCAATAAGGGGCAGAGGAAGATTGGGGACTCCATAAGAAAGAATCAGTTTGACAAATGACTGATTAGGGTGGTTGGTTTCTATTGATTTTATTAATCGCGTTAAGGAGGAATGGAACTGTGAACAACAAAGTTGTATTCTTGGGTTTCTTCGTTGTAATGATTTTACTATCTTCATCGTTCCAAACATATGAAAGCACAGCTCTGATAGAGGATTGTCAGAGTGTATCTGTAATCCAAGAAAAGGTCGTTGATAGATTTCAACCAGCGTACGAAGAGCATAGTCCCATCTCGATAGCAGGAGACCAAAACCTCACTATAGAAGCAGAAGCGGAGTCTTGGGACGGAATGGGTACGTTGGAATACCCATTTATCATTGAGGAGTATAATATAACCCTCTCGGGATCTGGCACCTGCATTGCACTCTACAATATCAGCCTCTACGTTGTGATACGTGATTGTTTCATCGGAGGTGGTGATACTGGAATCTATCTTAGTAATGTGTCTAGGTTTACCTCTATTGACAATTCAATCTATAGTAATTTCCGCGGCATGGATATAACAGATTGCGATCATTCAGTAATCACTTCCACCATTTTTACAGACAACTATTACCATATAGATCTGGATGATGCAGTGAATATTCAGATTGAGGGTTGTCAGTTCAACACTGGAAACTATGGGATTGTGGCCCAGTATCTTGCATATAGTTGGATAGTGAACAATACCATTATTGATCTAACCGATGGGATTCTTATTGGCTCATATTGTATTGGTAATGAGATTAGACAGAATTCAATTAGTGAAGTTTATTTTTACGCCATCCGGTTTTCAGACAATGCGCAGAGCAATACAGTCCTCTGGAACTCCTTCCAAGCGGATTTGGGGAGCGCGATCGATATCTCAACGGACCCGGAAAATGAGTTCTCTCATAACTACTA
>JBHLOX010000243.1:0-1086 GCA_048940045.1 Promethearchaeota archaeon | reverse complement strand
CTATTATGGAGAAGAGGTCAGTTTACTATTTATTGCATGGGACAATGCAGAGATCGCACAATGGACTTTGGGTGATACTGGCAACTTTAGTTTCACATGGGATTCGTATGGTGAACTAAGCGTTGGAACAATAGAGAGTATAGGGATTCTTGAGCCAGGGTCATATCCTCTCCACCTAACAGCCTACGACTCAAGCGGATTAATGGTAGCAACTAGCCTTACTGTCACAGTAGAACGGATTCCTACTGAGGGACTACCACTTGTCTTTGTTGCAGCTCCAACCGGGCTTGCAGGAGTGGCGATTGTGATTGGACTCTTCTCGCTCGTAAGAAAGAGGACAGAGAAGTAGTTAGCGTCTATCCTGCATTCCGATAGGCTCTCTCTACTCACTCAACCACTGTACGCATCGTGATCTCGTGATTACGGGATTACAAAAGATAATAGCCAAGTTGAATAATGAGCATCCGCAATGGATCTTCTAGATAAGTCAATCATCCTAGAGCTGATGTCCAACAGTAGGGTTTCCTGTCAAGAGCTGGCAGAGAGATATAACTCGACACGAGGGGTCGTGAGAAAACGTATCAATAAACTCAAGGAACGGGGTATAATCTATGAGTACTCTGCATGGTACAGCCTAGCAATGGTTGATGCGGAGTTTGTCTTTGGACATGTCAGGGTGAATCAGCAGCTGGGAAAAGAAGGTCTCGTCAGAGAACTTGTCCAACATCCTATGATCCACGCCGTCATCCCCGTGGCAACTGGAGATATCGTCTTTCATGCTAATGTGATCGGAACTGATGGACTGTCAGAACTGGGTTCATCAATAAGAAAGCTTGACAACGTCGAGGATGTAGAACTGCATCTGATTCAGTTTGACAGAGGGAAGAAAGTCGAGCTAAAGAAGATTCACTTCAATGTACTATCTGCCCTCTTCATGAACTCTAGAATCTCTGTCGCGGAGATTTCTAGAAGGGCTGGTTTGAGTCCAAGAAGGGTGAAACGCGCTCTTGATGAGATTGTATCTGGGGGAGGTGTTGTCTTAGCAATCGCAAGGAATCCAGCACTTGGCAGTGGACTGAGTTTCTA
>JBHLOX010000242.1:0-3064 GCA_048940045.1 Promethearchaeota archaeon | reverse complement strand
TCAGTTTCACGAGTGAACAGTTGAGTCCATTCGAGATCGAAGAACTCAGAAAAGAATTGGTAGAGAAAGGTGTTCCTCTGGCTGAGATTGATATCTTACTCAAACAAGCTGAACAGCTACCTCGAGACCTTGTCGAGGAGCTTGTACGAAGTTTGGATGCTGAGAAACTCAGGGGCTAGTTACTGCAGATCCCCTTGAGTGTTCTCATCCCCTCTGAGGAAGTACGAAAGCGGTAATGTATTCCCTGATGAAATAGTCTTGGTCTTGTTTGTCCTCCTCACTGGGTATTGCGGGTGTTTCGCTAGGGTGTAGGTGCGCCTTGACTTGGACTCTGACACCTTGATATGCACTTGCGCTGAACCTGTGAGAGTCCTTCCACCTTCAGGATGATTCGGACTTCTTCTGGAGGCTGTTGCAGAAACAAGAGTGAAAATTCCCCGTCGGAGTGTGAGTGTCGATATCTTCGATGCCATATGGGATATCTCCTGCATTCCTTCCCCCTTGAAACCCTCCTCCAGATACAAATGCGGAAGTCCAGTGACCATGAGTACTCTTGCGGGAATCATGTCAAGAAAGCCCTCCAATTGGTTCATTATGAGGTCAAAAGTTTGTGATGAGTTGAACGCACGTGAGATGTAGATCCTGTCCATCACATCCTCAGGTTCAAGATTGTACTCGTATGCGAGCTGTGTGAATTTCTCTAACCTGATGATGTTTGCACTATCGATGATGATGGTCGGACTCTCAATTCCGCCCTGCTCCCTCGAAGTCTGAACCTTCACTGCGATGCGGTGGAAGTCATCATGCAACGATCGTTCACCATAGAAGAGATGGACCAATCCCGACTCGATTCCACCTCCAAGTAGACTGTCGAGTGCTACAATTCCTGTTTCGATCTTAATACTCGTGAACTCATCGGCTGTGTGGAAACCTGGACGTAATGGAATCTTGGGCAATTTCATCTCGGAAGTTTATGTAGCATCACTCCAATATAACCACCCCCAGAAGGAAGAAACATAGGTTTCCGAATCCGGTAATTGTTTTAAGGGACGACGGCCGATGTATTGTATCCACGCCGGGAGGATGCATTGTGGTTGTGAGAAAAATTCGAGTCTGCCCCAAATGTGGTTCTGACAAAATTGCTGTTGCCAAGAGTTCTGTGAGTGGTTGGCTTGTTCCAAACACATACTACTGTGAGGAGGAGGATTGTGACTATTCAGGAACCCTCTATGTCGAGGTAGATGTGGAGGAAGTGGAACATCTGAAACGCGTCATGAACGGCGATTCTACTGAGAGCACGTGAAAATACCACAAAATAGTGCCAATTATACAAAGAGTAAATGTCTTAAGTAGGCGTAAAACAGACAGAATCTAAGGTGACTATACCATGGTAACTTACGAGGGTTTCGATTTCCCTGATGATTTATACTACACTGAAGACCAGATTTGGGTCAAGAAGGAGAATGGCAAGGTCCGCCTTGGCTTCACTTCCTTCGGAATGGACCTGGCTGGTAAAATCAAGTTCGTCAGACTGAGACCAGCTGGTAAAGCAATCGCTGCAGGACGCAGCATTGGCACACTAGAATCTGGGAAGTGGACTGGCCCGGTCAAGGCTCCCGTTGGTGGGACCATTACTGAGGTCAATGATGCACTCAAAGACAATCCAGGACTTCTGAATGAAGACCCCTATGGTGCGGGTTGGGTTGCTGTTCTAGAGCCTGACAACTTGGACGCAGACCTCGCAAACATTCAAGGCGCATCCGGTCTAGAAGATTGGGTTAAGAAAGAGTTTGCAGAGAAGAAAGCTGCATAATCAATGGAATGAGGGGCCGGGTATCCGGCCGCCATCCATTTTCCTTTTACTTTCGACGAGCGAGTTCACGCCTTAGACCAATTGCTGCGTCATAGATAATCTCGGGTGGTGCAAGCACATAGAGAAGATTTCTCGAGTATCCTGACTCGAAAATGATGCTCTGGAAGATGAGGGTCTGAAGACTCTTCTCGATGTCATCGGGTGCATATCGGACACTGAGCTCCTCAGTCTTGACCTCTACAAGTTCATTCAATGTCTGACGGTCTATGTAGGTTTCTGTCTTGTAGCGCATCAGATGTTCACACATGGCCTCTAGTACCAAGAGAGTCATGTAGTCATTCATGCTGATGGTCTCGATGAGATCTATGTAGTCATTGTCGTGGGCAAAGGATGCGATATTCATGGTCGCACTCCTTATGGCATCCGAGTCAATCTCCTGACCACTTGATGCTAAGGGCCATAGAGCTTTCAATGCCTCAATGGTTGTCTTTGGTTTGGAGGCATCAAATTCCACCACCAAATCTGTGATATACCTCACAACCTCCTCCGTTAGTTGGTGTGGGAAGGTGTCCTCGACTCGCATCCTGACGATGTCATAGAGTTGCGACTGGGTATAAGTATCGAGAGGAACCTCAAAGTCATAAGCCATGTGAGTGGCTGGAAGTTTAGTTAATAGCCTATAGTCATGGCTGTTGAGGACTCCAATGGTACTGGCTTTAATCTCCTTGGAAAGCCGAGCTACCTTGGTGTATACATCCTCATTGGTTTCATCGATGTTGTCAATTACAAAGATGGTCCTCTTGTCTGTTGCAGATGCAGTCCTCTTGAACTGCATCCAAAGGACATCAAGATCGAAAGCCACAGTAATAGGTCTGTTAGTCTCCCTGTGAATCTTATCATTAAGTTCTGAAACAATCTCGAGGGTGTCCTTGTGTTTTGCATCCACATACACTGTGTGCGAATTGAACTGCTCTGGTACAAGCTTGGTGAGGAAATATCTTGAGAAGACTGTCATCCCCACTCCTGAGATTCCATGCACCAGACAGTTGACTCCATAGTCCTCCTCAACAGAGTCACGATACATTCCATTGACCTGGGAAAGCTCCCTGTCCCGGTGAAGCAACCTTTCCGGGACATAATAGGGGTCAAAAAGACCCTTTGGACTGCGATTTGGGCGGGCCATTCTAATCGGAAATTCGTGTTTGTAGTAGGTATATAAGCACCTGTCTGAGATGACCGAAAGTATTCAGC
>JBHLOX010000241.1:0-3112 GCA_048940045.1 Promethearchaeota archaeon | reverse complement strand
TCACCATACACCCCCTCGCCCGTGACCAATCCAGTGAATACCTCCTCAAGATTGGCTGCTTTGTACTTCTCCTCAAGCTCAGAGGGCTTCCCAATTGCGACAAGTTTGCCTTTGTCTAGTATACCTACCCTATGACATAGCTCTGAAACCTCATTAAGGTCATGTGTCGTAAGAATGATTGTCTGGTCTCTCTCTGCACTCAGATTCTTGAGGAGGTTACGTACTACCCTTGCTCCAATTGTGTCAACACCAGTTGTGGGCTCATCCATGAAGATTATCTCCGGCTCAATGATGAGTGACCTGGCAACCAAGACTTTCCGCTTCATTCCTCCACTGAATCCTTTGACTTGATAGTCCTCCTTCTCCCGTAAACCAACGATATCGAGAAGATTGTCCGCTCTCTCGTTAAGAACATCCTCCGGAATTCCATAGAGTCCACCGTAGAAGACCAGATTCTCTCTGGCCGTCAAACGTTCATAGATCCCTGCTTCCTGTGGTAGTAAAGCCACTCTCTCTCTTATGTAGTCAATATCTTCAGTGACGTCCCTACCCAAGACCTCAGCTCTCCCTTCAGTTGGTGTGAGAAGTCCCACCAAAATACGAATGAGTGTGGTCTTCCCTGCACCATTTGGTCCTAAGAGCCCAAAGACCTCTCCCCGTCTAATCTCAAGACTCACTTTGTCAAGCGCAATCACTTCGTGCTTTTTACCTTGCTCGAATATCTTCGAGAGGTTTTCTGTTGTTATGACGACTTCTTGTTGCATTATCCAAGGCTCCAATATCACATAACATGGTCAACATTCGGAAAGGGTGGTTCACCCTTCAGGGTTTTGAAGAACTCATACGCTTGATCAATCTCTTCATCTCCACCCTCGATAAATAGGCTTATTGAACCTTCTGCGCCATTGATGCCCCCGGCAGCAATCGGAACAGCTGTTGCATTGAAGAGCGCCTCTACTGCATCTATCTCCGTGAAAGCAACTCCCTCTGTGATAGCAATGGCTCCTACTGGTGTACCAATTGCATAGTCCCAGTCTTCTTTTCCGAACTGCCCACAGAACTCTTCATAGGCGACTGGGATAGACTTCTCAAGACCTACTGGGACTATCACTTTGATGTTTTTGGCTGCTGCAGGGCCCATGAAAGAACCAACTGTGCCACCTGTATCGCTAGCTAGAAGAACAATGGGCACATAATTCTCGTCAAGCGCATTTGCACTCTTTATGATAACATCCTCAGGTCCCATCTTATCAAGAACATCGATTACCTTCGTGTTCTCCACATACTCTCCATTGTGGAATATCGCATCAAAGGCTCGCTTCTTCCCATCCGTGACAGCGAGTCCCTTTGGAAGAACTATTCCTGCAATATGGCGAGTCTTATCATACTCCCCTAGAATCTCCTCCACAAGATATCCAGAGGTAGTTCCCATTGTTATGCAGAGGTATCCCTTCTTCAATGCGTTTTGAATGAAGTCTAATGCAAGTAATCCCTTTGCGATCAACCGTTTTCCTTCCGCCGGTGTCAGAGTGACTAATAGCTTCTTCACAATGATTCACTTCTCCTTACCATGTCATTCAATCATATCATCTTGTCTACCTAGGAAACGACTGAATTCATCTCTCCTGATATGGTTTGCCCACAAAGCGTCCCAAAGGAAACAGATTATCAGTGACTGTTGCACGATATCACCAGCGATGATTCCCCAGAACGATGTACTGCCCAGCCGACCAATGCTTCAGGACATTATCAAGATAGCCAAGACCATTGACTCATCTGATTTCTCAATAGTTCATGACGCTTTGAAACAGGTCAAGGTGGTAGGCAGTCTATTCCATGGAGAATCACCACTTGAGAGTCAAGTCACTGACATAACTGCCGCACGACTCGGTCACAAGCTCACTGACCTGGGATGGAAGGATGCTGCAACTATGTCTACTGATGCGATGTTGGACTCTGTGAGGATGTCAAGCCAGGCTGTAGACTTTTTACTTACCGGGTTCTCCAGCAGCGAAACCTTCGGAGAGGGTCGGATACTCACTAATCAGTTTGCAGATGTATCTCAGGTCCCTCTTGTAAGTCTGCATGATGATGTCTATGCATGGCAGGATGCCCTGGCAGCACTGCTGGGCCTTGAATCCCGTCTAGATGGAATCTCTGGAAAACAGGTGGTAGTTACATGGGGCTTTGGAAACACGTTCGTGAACCCTGCTCCTGCTCACAGTCTGTTGATTGCAGCCCTTGCATTTGGTGCCAATGTCCGTCTTGTCACTCCTCCTACGTTCTCATTTCTCAACAGAGTTCGGAGAGTCGCTCGAGACACCTCCATGTGCTCGAATGTGCTATTTGAGGAGGAGAACGAGTTTGAAGGGGCCCTCAAAGATGCTGATGCAGTCTTTGCACTGAACTGGTTTAGGCTTGATGACTTCAATCACCCTGAGAGAAATCAAGCACATGCAAAGGAGTTCAAGAACTGGTTCATTGATGAGGACACAATCTCCGATCACTGTGTCTTTTCCTCTGTGCCCCCGGTCCAATCTGGTCTTTTGGTTTCACGAAGAGTGTTGCGGAGTGAGAGAGACATAACACCACTCTGGCTTAAACACAGGACAATTGTCCTAGCTGCATCGATTGCTCATATGCTAGAGAGCTCCACGCACTCTATGATCTGACCAAATCCGCCTCTCTCATAGACCTTTTATCGTGAGTTGCCTGTTGTTCTAATATTATGTGGAGATTGATTCGTCCTGACGCAAAACGGTCTTGGAGTGACCCTGAGGTTGTTCGTCGACTGTCTAGGTACAGGAAGATCATCGATCAGGAGCGAATCGCCAAGTACTTGCTTGCCAAGACCCAAGCGTGCGACATTCCGCTTGACGCATCGACAGAGGAACTATGGCGAGTTCACAGAGAAGACTCTCAAAGATTCACTAAACTCGTGGAGAAGACTGACGCAAGTGAGGATGTCCCTAGACCAATCTCTCCGCTTGATCGGAACTTCTTGAACCTGAAGATTGAGCTCGCGCACCGTATACTTGCTGACTGTCACTTCTGTGAGCGAAAGTGTGGCGCAGACAGGACTCGTGATGAGAAAGGATGGTGTAAGCTCGGG
>JBHLOX010000078.1:0-12647 GCA_048940045.1 Promethearchaeota archaeon | reverse complement strand
GTTGAGAAATTCAACGTGGAAGTTGAGGCGTATAATTATGGAAATTAATCAAGAACTAGTAGACGCGATAAATGACCAACTGAATTTTGAGTTGTACAGTGCATTCATCTACCTCTCAATGGCCACTTGGTTTGAGGACCAAAATCTGACCGGGATGGCTCATTGGATGGAGGTGCAATACCAGGAAGAGTTCGACCATGCTATGAGATTCTACAGACATCTTACTGAACGTGGTGCAAGAGTTCTCATGAAACAGATTGATGCTCCGAAGACAGAATGGAAATCAGCTCACGAAGTATTTGCTGATGCATATCACCATGAAACAATTGTCACTGAGAGGATCTACAAGATTGGTGAGATTGCTGACAGATTGGGAGACAGATCAACTCAGGCAATGTTGACATGGTTCTATAATGAACAGACTGAAGAAGAGAAAAACACCATGGAACTTCGTGATAAACTGAAACTGATAGGGGATTCAATACCAGCGCTGCTTCAACTTGATGCACAGGCAGGCGCTCGTCCACCTGCGCCTCCAGTTCCAGCAGAGTCAACAGCTCCATAATACTAATTGATACACATTTCTGCAATCAATCCGGAGGTGAAAACTCACCTCCGGTCGATGTGTTTTTCTTCAACAAGTGCAAATTCGCACCAGTCGCAGACTACTTATGTGAGAAAATCACCCGAAGATTTCACTGTGAGTGAATGCTATGCTACCTGATGACATTGTTAAGTCTGTAACAAACAACATTTCTGGAATCAGCGCAAAAGATTTTGCCAGTGCAATTTCGACCTTCCATAGAATTCAGGCAAGTCCTGGATTTTCTAATGCAATTGAATATCTGAAGACCACTATTGCTTCAATTTCAGATGCAAAAGTGAAATTATTCGAATATTCCGCAGATGGAAAAACTGAGATAGGAATCTGGCAAAATCCATTTGGTTGGGAGGGTAAAGAAGGGAGACTCGAGTTACTTGAACCTGAACAAATGACACTTGCAGACTTTGGCGCAGAACCAATCTCATTGGTGGCACATTCAACCCCTACAGAGATTGAGGCTGAAGTAGTCTATGTTGGAAAAGGTGTAACTCCATCAGATTATGAAGGAAAAGATGTGAAGGGGAAACTAGTTCTTACCGAGAGCTTGGCAAGACGTGTACATAAGATAGCTTGCATTGAACATGGTGCAGCAGGTCTCCTGACATTTGTTTCTCCAAAAGGAATTGATGAGCTTGCAGAGCTAAGACGATATGATGCCATCTGGCCAAGTATGGAGGAGAAAGATAGGACAACATTCGGTTTTGCCCTGAAACAGGGCGATGGTGTAAAGATGAGGCAGTGGCTGCTCGATGGAAAGACTGTTCGAGTTAAAGCGAAGGTTGATGCAACACTTGGTGCTGGTAAACTACAAGTCCTCTCAGCACTGCTACCAGGTGATGACAAGAATAAAGAAATCTGGCTAGCGGCTCATGTTTGTCACCCTCACCCAGGAGCAAATGATAATGCCTCAGGAAGTGGTGTCCTTCTGGAGGTCCTGCGAGTTTTGACACAACTCATCAAAGAGGAGAAGATTCCGAAGCCCTCATTCTCAATCAGATTCCTCTGGATTCCTGAGTGGTCTGGTACGATACAGTTCATCCACAATGAACAAGACATTCTCAAAAAGTGTCAGGCAATGATTAATGTGGACATGGTAGGCGCTAATCCCACAAAGTCGGGTTCAGTGCTTCATCTATACAGGACTCCGTTCTCCCTACCAAGTACACTAAACAATGTCGTGCGTTATTGGTTGAAGACTGAAGCAAAGGTGGAGGATAAAAGACGCGAGGGTGGCATGGTTGCTCCACTACCGTTTGAGTACAGCCGCTATTCCGCTGGTAGTGATCATTTCATTTTGACTGATAGCACAGTTGGTGTCCCTGCAATAATGCTCAATCAATTTCCTGACAGATTCTATCACACTTCGACAGACACAGTTGACAAACTGGATACAAGACAGATGAGTTACGCATCTCGCATTGTAGCTTTTTCAGCTCTCTCACTTGTACTTCCAAATCATGTCTATGAAGAAACCGTACTTACAGAGTGTAGAAATGAATTTGTAGAACTCATGCAAGAAGTGAGTTTACGCGGCGTGACTGAGCTCTCACGATGTCTTGGAGACCCTGAGAAGATCTATCCTCGAGTCTTACGTTGGTTAGGCTTAGCTCATGATCTCGGACAAGATACTCTTGACAAAGCCACCGAAGAATGGTCTCTGATTGCAGAGCAGGAATCTCTTCGTCAGTCATTGAAAACAAGCCTTCAAATGGTGTACACCACTGAAATGGTTGTAGCTAGAAAAGCGTATGAGGGAGCGTGTGCAGAAGTAGGATTAGAAGCCATGCAAGAAGACCAGATATCTCTTGATACTGTAAGTTTTGGAATCGAAATCAAGAGAATGCATGACCATGCAATGAGTCCGAGTTATATTATCTCCAAGCTTGGTGATAAAGCCCCCGAGTATATCAAGATGAGTGAAAATCGTGAGCAGATATTCGAGACTATCGACGAGATGCTAAACATGTCACAGGACTGGACATCTCTTGATGTCATCTGGGATATGATATGTTTCCAGTTCCGAAAGATAAATCCCCTCAAAATGAACAGGATCGTAAAAGATCTCACAGAGGTAGGAGTCATCGAATCTAGGAGTGTGTAGGTGTTGTCGTCGAATGGCTCGCAATACAACAAAGTGGTATTTGCTGGAACATTCGACCATCTACATGAGGGGCATAAGCACATTATCCGAACGGCCTTCAGACTGAGTCATAAAGTGGCACTAGGTCTAACAACTGATAGGATGCTCGCGTACAAAAGCGATAGAAGACTAATACAATCATATGATGAACGATATACGGAGCTGGAGAAGTTCATCCAGTCAGAGTTTGAAGTTGAGAGATCAAGCATCTTCCCTATTGAAACAACAGAAGGCGGAGCAGACAAGATGAAGGACCTGGATGCTCTCATCGTTTCCGATGAGATTGGTGTTGTTCAAAATGCGTTTGACATCAACCAAATGCGTATCGATAATGGCCTCAAGAGATTTCATATCATCATTATACCTCGAGTTCGGACAAAAGATGGGAGACCACTGTCATCTTCACGAATACGACGTGGAGAGATTTTTCACGAGGATGAACTTGTTTACTAAGGGAAAGGAATATTCTCTGTGAACTTTTTCTTGAAATGAGGGTTATCAGTAAGTTCGATGTAGTTGACTTCTGACACCAGACGCTCAGCTTTTTTTCTAATCTCAAGATCATGCAAAAGATCGGCTCCGCGACTAGCTCCTGCAGGTTCCTGTTTCACTTCAGCATTGATCATTACCGGGAGCAATCCAATTCGAATAGCATCATCGAGTATTAAACCAGAGCCAAATACTCCTGTGAGATATATTGTTTCAACGTCGCTGGGATCCATCTGCGCTTCTTGAAGGACCATTCCAAGTGCGGCACGAATAGACGCCTTTGATTGCTGAAGCATTCTAATGTCTGGTTGAGTCAGTATAATCTCTGAGTTGGTGGCTGACTCCCTAGAAGTAGCAAGGACATAATGGATTATTGCAGCATCAGTAACTAACCAAGGAGTTACCCGACTTCGATTGAAAGAACCTCTCGCGAATAATATCCCTGTATCCAGCATACTCGCTATTGTAGAGATTACTCCAGTTCCACAGATTCCAATGGGTTTTCCTCCTCCAATGATTTCACACTGAGGTCGATAATCATCTGGATTAATCACAACTCTACTGATAGCACCCACATATCCAGGTGTTCCGCATTCAATAGACATCCCTTCAAATGCAGGTCCAGAAGCAGCAGACGCAATCCAAACCTCTCCTTCATGAAGAACCGCTATCTCAGTATTCGTTCCAACATCGATTGAAACCAGATTGCAGTCTGAATCCAAAAACCCACTCGCCAACATCATCGCCACCGCATCAGCCCCAATGAATGATTCAATCACAGGTGGTGAATAACAGAGAGTGCCTTCATGCAGGTTCAAACCAACCTCTGTTGATTTGATTAGGATGGAGCTTTTGTCTTGAGCTCTGTAAGGTGGTTTCAAGAGTGAGTTTGTTGATAGTCCAAAGAACAGATGATGCATGACAGTGTTCCCAACAACCACAACTGAGTCAACACCTTTCCGATTGCACTTAGACTCTTCTAGAATGTTTTCTACCCCATTTTTCACACAGTCACGAACTATCTCCGTAAGCTTAGAGGCATTCTCTGGTTTCCTTGCAAAGTCGATTCGTGAGATTATTTCTTCCCCATACTCTCGCTGCGGATTAGTTACTGTTGTTTCCTTTACTAGCAAATCAGCTGATAGATTGTACAGGTGAAAAGTGATGTTTGTTGTACCGATATCAACTGAGATCCCATACCTCTCTGAATCTCCCATTGGATGACCCCTAATTCAAGTTCCTCGACATCATCTGACAATCATCACAGGGCAGTGAGCATGACTTGCTACTTTATCACTAATGGAACCCACGAACAACCGACGAATACCACTGAGACCTCGAGACCCAAGTATAATGATGTCAGTACCTCGCTCACTTGCAATATCAATAATCTTGGAAGCTGGGTCTCCATGAGATATCATGTCGATAACTTGACAGTTGCAATCACTAGCGATTGTCTTCGCTCGAGCAAGAATGTCTTCCCCAACTTTTTGTAGGGCTAGAAAAGGTTGGTCTGAAACTGTGTCATGATATGGCGTTGCAGACACCAACATAGGTACGACATGAAGTAGAACCACCTCTGCACCCAATGGTGGTCCCATCGCGGCGGCATATCGTACTGCTTTCAGGGAATGCTCAGAGCCATCGACTGCAACAAGTATGCTCTTGATCTCAACGCTATCATCGGTGTTGTTCATCAAGCACCCTCTCTCAGACCACTCATAGGCTACCAACCTTATCTCTCTTTCCCATTGTCTATGATAGAAATACATCTTCACACTCGGCTGCTGTGAGTGAAAGAGCCATATTCACGATGAGTCTATTTTACATTATCAAGAGGGTTACAAGATGGACCTCAGTAAGATCAAATCCGAAGATGATGTGATACATGCGACTCTGCAGATTCCAGGATATACCGAGTTTGATAGCAAAGTCTATGCTGCTACCTTTAAGATTCCAAAGGGCAAAGTGAGTACATACGGCAGAATAGCCAAAATGATAGGCAATCCTAAAGCTTACAGAGCTGTCGCAAACTCCTTACATAAGAACCCCCTATTTCCTGTTGTTGCATGTCACCGTGTTGTGAAAGAGGACGGTAGTTTTGGTGGCGAGAAGACAAGAGCCGAGGGAAGATGCAAACACTGTGAGGAAGAAGGTGTTCCTATCGAGAATGGCAGAGTGAAGATGAGTGAGGAAACCATCTTTTGACAGTATCGAGAGAGTAAAGAGATGTTTTCAGTCAATATCAATTCCGAATACAGACTCAACTAATTCAGCAAAACGTGCCACAAAGCGAGCTGCAGGTCCACCATCAACTACATCATGGTTCATGAATATCGTGACACAAAGGTATTCTCTTATCTCAATGCTCTCACCAACGACTGCTGGCTTTTTGGCTATTCCTCCAAGTGCAAATAGTACAGGAGAGATACTAATAGGGACAGCCCATCCACTCTTTCCTTTGCCATACATTCCTACTGCCGTTACTGTAACAGTACCAAGGTGTTTCTTAACAAAAAAGGGATCAGTTCTAAACTTTCGCCAAAATAGAAAATCACGCAGAAACTTAGGTAGTAAGAAGAGTCTTCGCATCATTTTTTGATTAACTGTATCAGAAATGTCACCGTCTCTTCGAGATCGAATTGCCCATATTTCCTCCTGAATCTCATGCACGGTTTTTTCATTGGCTTTTCTTACAATATATGTCTGAGCTCCCGTTTCTCCATCTATCTGTCTTTCAACCATTACAGAAACATCTACATCATTGAAAATTATCAATCGCTTCCCTTTTCTAATTGCGTGAACATTCCTATGTTCACTAACAGCCTGTGCGATACATTTTGTTATCCAAGCTGTAAAGGAGAGTTCTTTTCCTGAGCTTTCCTCATATTCCTTAATTATTTGACGTCCTTTTGTTACATCTACCTCTATTAGACCTGAAATGTAATGGGAACGAAGTCCTTGTTCCATTAACTCCACAACAATCTCTCGATTAAAGGGCTTATCCTCATATTCGTCCATCAAGTATTTCACAGTCCTAGCAAACAGGTTTGTAAGTCAACCGTATTACTATTTTGTCTTGCCAAAAACCTCGAAGAACTGTATTATTGTTTCAATGATTGAAACTGAATTGTTCGTCGAACAAGACCTCTTAATACATCAACAAGCTGTTCTTTGTGAACACGAACTTGCTCCATAGAGTCTCGGTCTCTAATCGTAACTGTTTCATCTTCAATTGTTGTATAGTCAATAGTTATGCAATAGGGAGTTCCCACCTCATCCTGCCGTCTATATCGCTTCCCAATTGAACCACCCACATCATGCTGACATACAAATCCTGAATCCATAACATCATTGTAGATTTCTCTCGAAGGACCTTCGAGTTCTGGTTTGCCCATGAGTGGAAATACAGCAACCTGTATAGGTGCAACTTCTGGAGGGAACTGCAACCAGTCTGTATCGCGTTCTTTAGTCTGAGGGCGAAATGAGTTGTCAATAAGACAGAAGAGAGGTCTTTCAATTCCAAAAGCAATCTCCAGAACCTCTGGAACTACAGGTTTCTTATCCACCTTGACATGTAGCTTCTGTTTTGAGAACTCTTGATGACGGGTAAGATCATAGTTTCCCCTATCATGGACACCACAGCATTCAACCCAACCAAAACTATCGGTGTGGATTTCAATGTCCCAGGCATCCGCCGCATAGTGAGCGCGTTCTGTTGGAAGATGCTGTCGCAAACGCATTTTGTCTTCAGAGAATCCCATCTTACGAAAGATATCATAACCCAGATAGACGCACCATGCATAGGCGGGCTTTTGGAAGTACCCCTTCTTTATTGCGTCTGACAACTTAGTCATGACCGGTTCATACTTGTCTTTTTCTTGGGCCTGATAGGTAACAAGTGGGAGTTTCTCATCTTTGACATCTTCAAACTGTGGCCACTCCATCTCATCTTTCTCGAGAAGGAAAATTTGACCCTCTGTTTGAGTGAACTCCCTCAAACGGAGCATACCTTGTCTAGGTGAAATCTCATTGCGATATGCCTTGCCAATTTGAAATACCGATGCAGGGAGCTTGTCACGAAAGAATGTGAGAAACCTTCTGAATAGGAGATAAGTAGATGTTGCAGTTTCAGGTCTCAGATATGCATCTTGGTCCAATCCCAACCGGGTTCTCATCATGAGGTTGTAGGTTTCAACAGGTCCCAGTGCGCCTCGGCAGGATGGACAGACTAGACCAATCTTGGCAATGGTTTCAGTTAGTTCTTCTACTGACTTACCAGCAATGTTGATGTCCGGTGCTTTCTCTTCAATGAGGTTGTCAGCACGATAGATTTGACCACACTTCGTACATTGAGTTACTGGGTCAATGAAACCATCAAGATGTCCTGATGCCTTCCAGACTTGAGCTGGGCTGACAGTCGGACATTCAACTTCCCAGAAATTCGCACGCACAAATGCCGAACGTATTTGGTTCTCTAATCTGTTCTTGAGTAATTTGCCTAGGGGTCCAAGGTCAAAAAATCCAGAGCTACCTCCGTATATCTCAGGTGATGGTCCCCAAAAGAACCCGCGTTTTTTCGCTAGTCCTGTGATTATTTCACTGAAATCTCGCTCTGAACTCATCATGCTCAACTACTCAGCATCCTCTGTTGAGTGAGTCTTAAACCCTATGGTCGAACTTTTATGGAAACATAGAAGGGATGTAGCTACCTGAGAGGTTGTTCAGATGGTTAAAGATTCGAGGATTCCTGGCTTCTACAAACTATCCAGAGAAGATCGGGTTAAAAAACTGAAAGAGATTACAGGTTTAGGCGATGACGATATCGGACCTCTTTCTGATCCAGGACTGGTAGACTTGGGTGTGTTAGATCACATGATTGAGAATGTCGTTGGTTCGATGACACTCCCACTTGGAATAGCAACCAATTTTCTGATCAATGAAAAAGATTACCTCATCCCAATGGCATTAGAAGAACCTTCAGTCGTTGCAGCTGCTAGCAACGCTGCCCGGATGGCGAGAGTGCATGGCGGTTTTTCAGCAGCCGATACCGGTCCTAACATGATTGGGCAGATTCAGGTTGTTGATGTGCTTAACCCTGAAGAGGCTAAGACAAAGATTATGGAAGCAAAAGAGGAACTTCTCGCTTTCGCAAACGAACAGGACCCAATTCTAGTTCGCTTTGGGGGTGGAGCAAAAGACCTCCGAATTCGTATCTTTGACTCAAAGGTAGGTGTCATGTTGGTCACAGAGCTCATTGTTGATACACGAGATGCTATGGGAGCAAACGCTGTTAACACAATGGCTGAGGCTCTTGCACCGCGAATTGAGAAACTCACAGGCGGGAGGGTCATTCTTAGAATTCTATCAAACCTCGCAGAGTTTAGACTTGTTCGAGCACGAGCCACCTTCGATAAAGAGCTGTTGGGTGGGGAGGAGGTGGTCAATGATATTATTGCAGCTTACGCATTTGCTGAGGCAGATCCCTATAGATGCTCGACTCACAACAAGGGAATAATGAACGGTATCGATGCAGTTGTCATCGCTACAGGGAACGACTTCAGAGCGATCGAAGCTGGTGCACACAGTTTCGCTGCAATGGAAGGATACAGCTCATTGACAAAATATGAGAAATCACCCGAAGGGCATCTAGTTGGAAGCATCGAGATTCCAATGGCGGTTGGACTAGTTGGTGGAGCAACTAAAGTGCACCCAGTTGCTAGAGCAAGTGTGAAGATTCTTGGGGTTGAAACTGCCACCGAGCTAGGTCATGTCATAGCAAGTGTTGGATTAGCTCAAAACCTTGCAGCACTTCGAGCACTTGCATCTGAAGGAATCCAAAAGGGTCACATGGCACTTCATGCTCGCAATGTAGCAGCAACTGCTGGCGCTCGTGGCGATCAGGTGGACATCATTGCTGAGAAACTGGTTAAAGAGAAGAATGTCAAGGTAGAAAGAGCCAAGGAGCTTCTAGAAGAGCTGAAAAAGTAGAATGGTGTCGGGAACACTTTGTTCCCGACGATTTGGTCCTAGTCTATGAAACAGGATATATCCAGCAGGGCTAGTTCTCTTGACTTGCTCTTACTTCTCTCCCTAATCGCGAAACCCACACAGATGAACATTAACAATTAGTGTAATTTGTATTTAAATTACGCGCAAGCTCAAAATCCATTGTAATCATTAAACTCTATGAGGTAATCTTCAAGGAATTCATGAATCCGATTTGATTGCTTGAAGGAACTATAAACTGTCTAAACGGCATTCTGACTATGTCGATAAATCGCACTCTCTACATCAGAGCTACATTTTTGTAGAGCACATTCACTTTAGGCACAACCTGTTCGGGCTCAGAGAAGTTTCCGTCTGAGTATCTATGGGTAGGTTGAGACATTATGGAAGACGAATGCGCTCAATGGGAACGACTAGCAAATGAGTTTCTCGAGACTGAGAAGTACTATCAAGCTGCAAACCAGTTTAAAAACGCAGCGAGTTGTTTTCTCGACCGAGTGCTTGAGATGACCCGAAAAGCTGCTGAGTACTATCACATGTACGCAGAAGATCGCGTTGAGAAAGATGACCACAAAGCTGCGGCTACTGCGTATTTTGAAGCTGCCACACAATACAGACAGATCAGTGATTTTTCGACTGCGTTAACACTATATGAGAACGCGGCAAAAGAGGCGCTTCTGGAAAGGATGACTGAAACTGCTGCTCAGGCTTATCTATGGGCTGCTTACTCCTGCCATAAGACTGGAAACCGCGAGTATTTCCTCACAGCGGCAGAGAATATGGGTAATCTCTATGATAAGGCCGCGGACAAAGCAATAAATGATGGAAACGCAGAAAGGGCAGTGATCAATCTATCACTTGCCGCAATGGGCTTTACCACGATTGAGAAAATGGACAAAGCCAAGGAACGAATTGAGAAGGCAAAGAAGATCATCAACAAGACAAGATGGGAATGGCTCGAAACACTGTTATCATTTAGTGAAGCCCTTGCTAAGAACAATTTGGATGACGCAGAGGACAGACTTCAAGCTTTCAAGGAAGAAGAAGCAATCGAACAGGTCATGAGTGCATGTCTCAGTATCAGGTCTGAAATCGAGAAGAAGAAGAGGAGAAAGCAGTAGACCTACCCGACTCTCACCATTGATGTCTTTACAACTTCGTCTCCAGAACGTCCATCTAGAGCCTTGATTGTTATGAGTTCATCACCTTGACCCACAGCTCTGACAAAAGCTTGGAATCGCACATTTTCCCCACTGCCTAGAAAGTTGATTGATTTTTCTTCAATTCCTAAGGACATCTCAAGTCCGTCTGAAAGCTCAACAGTCAACTCAATATTCTCAGCTGGCCCATCCCCCTCATTTAGTATCGTGACCTGTATTACAGCCTCTTCTCCGAGGTTACACGACACACGTTCGGGACTCAGGTCCACGGCTATCTTTGATGGGGCACGAGCTATGCTGAATTCAAGTACATTACTGTGTTTATTTAATAGAACCTTATCCCCCTCAAGAGTTACAGTGAGCGGACCAATACTACCCTGACCACTAAGTACAGGCTTGAACTCAAGTAACCAGGATTCCTCTTTTGACGGGGTTTGTCTATATTCAGGTTCCTTTATGATGATGACACTATTTGATAGGGCAAGTCGATGATCTACAATCTGAACTTCAGCTGGACACTTGTACCGCATTTCAATCTCAAGAGGTGCTTTGACATTCACTTCCTTTTGAGGCGCTCCTGCCCATTCTAACACTATCTCTGTTTGGATAGCAAGCTTTGTTGAAGCAATTACAAAATTAAAAAGTGGTTGTTCGATTTCGTTTGGCTTTGCACTCTTAGCAGCCCTCTCAAATTGCTCTTTGGGTATATCAACACCCTCACAAAGAATTCTCACTGACAATTCAGCGAGTTCAAAAAGAGGATCTTTCTTTGCTGTTGTTTCTTTGAGCCGTTTTTCAGCCTTACGCATAAGATTAGTAGCAGTATTGAAGTTTCTTGCAGCCAGATACCCAACAATAGCAACCCCCAGAGATCTATTGGATTCTTTTGACTTCTTCTCTCGCTGAAGGTGGTCCGAGGACTCTGAATACAAGTTGCCTGCTTCATCGTATCGACCTTCTCGCAGAAGGCACTCGGCTGCCGCGATCTTCATCTCCGAGCATCTATGGTGATCGTCATTGTCAAGTGCGCAGTATGCTGCTTCTCGGAAGTATTTGACTGCGAAATCAGTCTGTTCAACCTCAAGAAATTTCCGAGCAGCCTTTTCGTATTCAGTACTCGCATAGTCTGGATATCCTTCCTCAAGCTCAATGAGCGCCTTTTCAATGTGTTTCTTGGCCTTCTTTACCGGATCCGACTTCATAAATTTGAACATAGATCGATACCTCGAACTGTAATTCTGAATACAGGTAGGTCAATCAACATCTGCTATATCGGTTTCGGCCACTATGATAGGAAACAGTTTTGAAATCAGACCTAAACAAAATGAATGCACTTGATGAAGGTGAAAGATAATGCACGAATCTCCTCCATATTGGACCAGCCCTGATAAGGGAGAGTTCGAGGTTTCGATTGAGTCCGTATGGTCAACTGCGGATTATTTTCATGTCCGAATCGATAAGGACGTTATTAGACCTGCAGGCGGAGGACAGGCTGGCGAAAAAGGACAGCTGATTATTGGAAACCAAGAGGTTTCAGTAATTGACACAGTGACTTCTTCCGATGGAACTGTTTTAGTCACAGAAGTACCGCTAGTTGAAGGAGAAACAGGTCTTCTAAAGATTGACTTGTTGTGGCGAACATCATTGATGAGGAATCACACTGCTGAGCATATCTTTGTGGCTCTTATCAAGAGGAAATTCGAAGATATCGTAGTGGGAGAACTCTGGATTGATGGAAGACATGGTTTAGTTGAGCTATTAGGAACTGAATTAGACCTTGACTCAATCTTCGAAACCGAGTCTGAAGTCATGAAAGTAATCGAAGATGATCTTTCAGTAGAGAGTGGTTTCGAAGCTTCAGATTCTATCGATTCGTCTGTTCGGATACGCGAAGGTCTATTCGAAAAGCACGATCAACTCAGAATAGTAAGTGTTGGCGATATGGATGTATCCGCCTGTTCGGGAATTCACGTATCACGGACTGGTGAAATTGGATTCTTCAAAGTCTTGGATGTTAAAAAGAGTGAGAACAAGACCCGTGTTGAATTTGCCGCAGGCATGGAAGTCGCGCATCATATTTCTAGATTCTACAATGAAGCACTTCGAAGAAAATACACGTATCCATTCGAAATGGAACAATTAGGATCGGTCTTAGATAGAGCGAAATCAGCTATTGATGACAAGCAGAAGATGATTGAGAAAACCACACAACTACTCTCTCGCGGTCCAACGGTTGAGCGAATTT
>JBHLOX010000240.1:0-3130 GCA_048940045.1 Promethearchaeota archaeon | reverse complement strand
CAACCAATGTCTTTTGCACTAGTCGGAATGGCAGCGCTATTTGCTGGAGCTGGACGAGCTCCAATCACATGCATAGTAATGCTCATGGAAATGACGGGTGACTATTCCCTAATACTCCCGCTAATGATAGCAGTTTCAGCATCATATTTAGTGTCGTCACTCATGGAGCCTGAGAGCATTTACACCCTGAAACTCTCAAGAAGGGGTGTGAGGCTCCAAAGAGGAACCCATGTTGAGGTTCTAAAGACAATCAGAGCTGGTGATGTGATGACGAGAGATCCGACAGTTTTGCATCCCACAATGACTACAACCGAAGTGTTCGAGATCATTGATAGGACACATCACACGAAATTCCCTGTCGTGGATGATTTTGGTAATGTCATCGGCATAATGATTGCAGAGGATTTATTCCAGGCCCAAGAGGAAGAAGATAGAGACCTTCAGGTCAGGGAACTTATGAATCCTGATTTCCTGCATCTCCCATTACAATGCACAATGGATAGTGCGCTGCAAGCCATGATTAAACGCGATGAGGGGCATGCAGTAATCGTTAGTCCGTCAGAACCCAACAAAATGATTGGCTATATCACAAAAGCGGATGTTCTCAAAGCGTATGAGATTGCGATTATCAATTTGCAGAAAATGGGTACTGATGTGGAGGACATAGATCCTGCAGATATCATTGATGTTTCAGACTGATGGCAATCCACGAGTAGTCGAACAGTTTATGTTAGTGATATCAAAAGGCATGGTATGACTGACATTAGCACAGAGTTTGCAGGACTGAAACTCAAGAATCCGATCATGACTGCTGCAGGTCCAACATCTAGGAATGGGATGGCTCTATTGAACGCGGCAGCAGGAGGAGTTGGTGGTCTAGTCGCAAAGACTGTCAGTATCAATCCCGCAGATGTTCCACGACCAAACATGGCTGCACTAAAAGAGGGGAGAGTTGGCTCTAGGAGAGGTATTCTGAATGCAGAGCTCTGGAGTGAGATTCCAGTGGAACAATGGCTTGAGAAGGAGTATTCAATTGCCTTAAGCTCTGGACTTCCCCTGATTGCCAGTGTTGGATACACCCCAGAAGAGGTTTCTCAGCTCGGACCAAAAATAGAGAGTGCAGGAGTGCATGCCATCGAGTTCAGTACTCATTATGTTGGTGGACACACAGAGATTGCTAAGGCACTGAAAGAGGTTGTTGAGATTCCAATCTTTGCAAAGATCAGCCCTAAGGTTGACGTTGTTGAAATTGCGAAATCACTGGAACCATATGTGGATGGCATCGTAGGCATCAACACCTTCGGTCCGTGTTTGAGGATAGACATCCAGACTGGAAAACCAATGCTGGGAAGTAGTGACGGTTTTGGTTGGATGAGTGGTGCGGCTTTGAAACCAATTGCCCTGAGATGTATCGCGGATATCGCCAGGGCAGTTAAGGTACCCGTCATAGGTGTAGGGGGTGTGGCTTCGGGAGCTGATGTGATAGAGTTCTCCATGGTGGGTGCTTCTGCAGTGGAGGTTTGTACCGCTTCCATACTTGAGGGAGATACAATCTACGGGAAGATTGCTGGAGAAACAGAAGAGTGGTTGGAGGGTCATGGATATGACTCACTTGAAGACATTAGAGGAATGGCTCTGAAGCACATGGATGGGAGCGCTACACTATCCCCTCCGCCTAGTGTAGATATGGAGAAGTGCACACTGTGCGGTCTCTGTCCCAAGTCATGTGTCTATGGGGCGATCACAGTGGACAAGAAGAAAGGGATCTTCGAGATTGACAAGGACCGTTGTGAGGCATGTGGTATGTGCATCTCGGTGTGTCCATATCATGCATTGAGTACAGACTAGAGCCATAGCATTGTGTCGAGATTCCTAGTTAGGAGCTCTGCTTTACCTTTGGTCACAGCGTAATCATTCTCGATCCGGACTCCCCCAGTGCCCTCAAAGTACACACCAGGTTCAATCGCCATGACATGTCCCTCAGCAAAGTGGTCATCATGCTTGTTCATACTCGGTTGTTCGTGCACTTCAAGTCCGATACCATGACCCAGGCCGTGAGTCATGCCATCTTTCGCTTCAGGATTAAGTCTTCGAGAATCAATCCCCAGTTGTTTCAAGGTGTTAAAGCAAGCAAGGTTCACATCATCAATTTTAGCACCATCTGTGAGTGCGTCCACAGCTGCATCCGCAGCTGCTTGTACAGCCTCAAACATCTCCTTAACTCTCTTAGAGGGGGTGCCTTTCACAATGGTTCGGGTGATATCAGCGACATAACGCTCCTGTTTGAGCCGAGGGTAAACATCAAGGATTATCGGCACCTCAGCCTTTAGTTCATCCTCTGCATTGCCAAGATAGTGCCAGTCAAACGCTTTATCACCAACTGCAAGAATTGTGTCTTCTGCTGATTCTGCATTCTTGTCCAGTAGGAAGTGGTCTAGGGCAAGTTTCACTTGACCCACTGTCAATGGCTTGTCTTCGTACATCAGTGTCTTGTTTGCACCAACATTACTGTCCTTGATCATCTCAACGACCTTTGAGATAGCTCCAACAGTTGCATCCCCCGCCTTCTTGATTTTCTTAATCTCTTCTGGAGACTTTGTGGCTCTCGCATCAGGAACTAATTCGCGAACAACTTTGACATCATATCCCAGGTTTTGAACAATAACAAGTATACTTGCGGGAATCTCATCAGGAACACCAAGGACCTTTCCTGAGAACTCTTCACGAAGCATGGGTTTAATGAGAGCGTCTCTGTTTTCCACGACTTGTTTGTTCTCTTTGAGAAGCTGAACAATATGCTCACTCAAATCATATGTTCTATTGACGAAACTCTCCTTCTTGACGCGGTCCAACGTGTTGAATGGGGCGCCAATCATACCTTTTTCGCCCTTATTCCGGAGGTAGATAATGTTGTCACCAGAACGGAATCCTGTTAACCAAAGAAGATTGGGAGAGCTGAACGGGTTATCATATGTAAACAACCCATCAATTCCATACTTTTCCATGAGAGCATCTATGTCATCAAGCACAGTTTTCACCTTGCTGGTATACTTCGAGCAATGGACCTAAGGAAAAAAGGCTTCCCTTCATGCCTGTAGATAAGGATGCATCCGAGTTTCAACCATGACTC
>JBHLOX010000239.1:0-3133 GCA_048940045.1 Promethearchaeota archaeon | reverse complement strand
TGTGCAATCAGATCTCTCTCACTGTCAGCAAGAACAAGTAATAATGCCTTCACCTGTGGAGTTTGTACCTGTTCTGCTGTTTCGCTATAGTACTCGTAATGACGCGTGGACACGGCAAGTGCCATGTTCAGCAGTGGATCAAGCGGATTCTTGCGACTCATAGGAGTGTTGTGAATGATAATTGGTTAAGAAATGGATTTCTATGGTGCATTAAGGTTTCTTGAAACCCGTCGGGTCTTTAAGATAATCAGAAACCAGAGTAAATTCCTCTTCAGCCATCCTATCTTTGATTAGAGGAAGACCTTCATCAACGAAATCAATGAGAGAATAGAGATTGACCATGAGCTTTTTGGCACGTTCTTGTGCACCCTGTTGACGATCTACAACAACTGCAATGTCATCCACAGTGAAATCACTGATTCCTCGTTTCTCTAGTTCAGCAATGACCTGACCCCTGGCCACAAGTTTGCTTTCCATCCCAGTCACAAGATCATCAATAAGACAGATAGCATCACCATCTTTCACCTCACCCTCAAGCAGTGAGTGTTGTCCATACTTTTTGATTGCCTCCTGAAGTTCCTGTTCAGTCCTGACGCCAACTAACTTTCGAGTGTGACACGCAGGAATCCCAGATGAGAGTGACGTTGCTGTGGCAATCGGAATCCCAGCAAATGCGATGCCGACTAGTCTGTTAATGTGAGGTGCTTCATCCTTGATGAGTGCCCCCAGAGCCTTTCCCACTTTCTCAAGGGTTTCAGGGAAGGATGAGAGGATCCTCAATTGAATATAGAATGGACTCCACAGTCCTGAATGGAGTGTCCACCCATCAGGTCTGTCGCGAACAGATGTCAAGAGCATCCTGTTCTCATAGATGTCTTGCATGATGCTCTTTTTCAGGTCTGCATCCACCAACCTCTGCACCAAGATGCGTAGAGTATGCAGATGTTCTTAACTCTGCCCCCATTGCAGAGGTTACTTATGGAGAGAGCGCTAATTATTTGAATATGAACCATAGAGACCTGGCTTACTGGCTTCTTGACAATGCAGGTCCAATCATCAGATTTAGGACTCTTGTGGATATCTTTGAGGAACAGGATGTTGGTGCAGTATCAAGAGCTCTTGATGAGATGACAACGAGCTCTGAGGTTGTGAAATGGCTCAGTCTTTTAACTCAAAGCCTAGCGTTCAAAGATGTGCATTCAGGCAGGCCAGATGCGTTTGAAAACGTGGTAGCCAAGTTGGTTCAACTAGGCTGGCGTGCTGGACTACAGCCATTTGATAACGGAACCCTATGTTTCAGAGTCTGGTTGTCCGAAAATATAGACAATTTACCTGTTGCGCCTCATGAGGTCTTCAAGAGAACACTAATTGCCTCTGTTCTAGCACGTGCTGGATATCAAACTGTTGAAGCAGTCCAGAAACAGGTGCTCTCACGCTTAAACACAGTTCACAACTTTGCAATAACCCCAGACTTTTCGCGAATCTATGCTGACAAGTCAGAGTATCGGGGAATTCCAAAGGGACTAGCAAGTCATGATTTAGTGAATCCTGAGTTTTATCCGCAACAGCAGTTTGCGCTACCTTGGATTCATGATGTCTACGCTTTTAGTCACCTCAATCTTGTTTTGGAGAATGACCGATACCGTCAGAAGGCTGAGCGGATATTGGAAATGGTCCTCACGTCAGAATACCAAAGCCTTCCATGGAGCTATGGTATTGCAAGATATGGAACACGGTATTATGTACTTGGTTGGGCGGCTCATCTTCCTGGCTACTCCAAGGCCCCGGAAGGAAGAGAGTTCGCGCAGATGCTTATTGCATTGGATGCCTTGGCTCCATTCAAATGCGTTAGAAAAAGTCCTTGGTTTGAGGGATCTTTGAAGTATTTAGAGAGATTCCGATTTGAGGAGGGAATATACTCATTCCCAAGAAAATGGCTGCCTGAGAAGAGGAGTGGGTATTGGATCGGTGGAGAGTACATGGCCTTTGACGATCGAAAAGGAAGACCCAATGCGATAGAGGTTGAGTCGACCTTTCGGGTCCTGTCTATCAGACTCCGAGCGGGTTTGTCATAAATCGCAAGTCACTTGTTACTTTTACCTGTGAAAATCACTGAGAGAACTCTGTTTCTAAGAACAAGATAGGCAAATGGGACTGACAGCCCAAACGCAATAACAAAACGTAATGGCCAGAAAAGAGTGAATGCTGAGTCATACTCCATATATGACCAACCAAAGAGGGCTACTAATGGTGGAATCAAGTAGAAGAAGATTGGATGTATTTCATAGATGGATTGAGAGTTTATTCCAAGAAATTGTATCCTTCTACTTATTGATGATGAGTCGAAGAGGCTTGATAAAATGAATATGATAACAGAACCTGAAACACCAGTGATTAGGTATATCCATCCGTTCGTGCCAAAGATATCATCAACCCAGCTCACAAAGCCATTGTACAGAGATAGTATTAGCCAGACTACAAAGAGAATCATGACAACTATTCCATCGCGTATTCTAGAGTCTGTACACCATGCTTTCAAGCCCCTATACCTTCGCATCTCATGACCAACAATACAGAATGCTGTTGTGTACAAAACACTGTTCACACGCCAGGGGACAAGCAATGGAGAGAATGCATTTGTTATCAGAAAAGCAACAAGCGGGAGAATTACCACAAGAGGCCATCGAACCCTTGGGTCTTGAGAATGTGTCACCGACTCAATCACAACGAAGAGCAATAGACCAAAGTAAAGAACTGGTAGAAACCACAAGTATGTGGGTTGGCCTGGTGGTCCAGCCCCATAAAGAAGCCAGAAAATCAGCTCACCTGGCGTCAGGTAGGTATCAATTGACCCTGTCAGTGGAATGAAAAGGAGTGTCATGATGATGTAGATTGCAAAGTATGGAATCAGAAGCTGGCGGCCTCGAGAGATAGCATATTGTATGAGATTCTCTCGATGTTTGTCTGCATGGTAAGTCATTCCAGCTAGGATGAAGAACATGGCCATGACAAAACCAGTCATGAATGAAACCGCGGAGTATACAAAGGGATCATCGCGCAATTCTGTGTGAATCATTGAATGGCACAGAATCACAACTATTATGCCGACTCCTTTTGATATGTCGATCCATTC
>JBHLOX010000238.1:0-3136 GCA_048940045.1 Promethearchaeota archaeon | reverse complement strand
GATGCCATCTATGATGACCTAGACGGTAATGCGACATTGATTCAACAAGTGATTTCGTGGTTGGATGGAAATCATACAGCCATTGAGACCCTTTTCTTTTTCGTTGAAGGGAATGCAACACTTCTGTTAGATACTGTCAACTATCTAGATGGTAACTCAACCCAATTGGCTACAGTCGCCGCTTTGGTCACTCAGAATGCTGAAGTAATTAGCACATTGAATGCATCTATTATCGGTGATTTCTCCGAGATACGTGCAGTCATTGACATGCTAGGAGCTACGGTTGGAGACCTCGATTATGACGGACTTGATGATCTAGACGAGATCAGCTACGGTACGGATGTTGATTGCATCGACACGGACACTGACAATCTCAATGATGCCTTTGAGGTGAAGATAGGAACCGATCCACTTGACGATGATTCAGATGGAGATTCATACCTCGATGGCATAGAGGTGATCGCAGGTACTGATCCATTGAATGCTCAAGACTATCCTGGAGCAACAACTACGCCGCCTCCAGTCAGTCCTTTTCTCATTGGAGTTATGATATTAGGAGCGGTTGGAGTAGTTGTTGTGGTGGTGGTTATCTTCCTTATGAAACATCGAAGAGCAGCATGACATTCTATTCTAAGGATGAAGGAGCTAGCACTAGTCGTACCTCCTTCCATCCTTTCCCTTTTCAAAGTAAGATGTGCTGAGATCTATGTCGTTTTTCTAAATGACTAATGAGCAAGCTTAGTTTATCGAACATCAAATGATGATATCTCCCAAAAATTTACTGATAACACCGAAAGGGTGCGCGGACGACTCCTCTTTTCATCTTTTTTCCATTCTTTGGATGTTTTAGGACATTATTACGCGAGATAAGTTACAATTTGTAATCAAATAAATTTGATTGCATAAATAATATTTATATTTTATACATTTTGAATAAGGATTTGAAATCAGGAGGTCTTCCATTGCACAAAGATGACTTCGAACCTCGTATTATTGCTTTTCTCTGTAATTGGTGTAGTTATGCTGGTGCAGATCTGACAGGTACAACTCGTATCCAGTACTCACCTAATGTTAAAGCACTGCGAGTGAATTGCTCAAGTCGAGTCGACCCTACTTTTGTAGTCAAGGCCATCATGGCTGGAGCGGATGGTGTACTTGTAGCAGGATGCCACCCTGGAGACTGTCATTACAAATATGGAAATTTGTATACAAGACGCAGAATGATGATGTTACAGACACTCCTCGAAACAATCGGTATTCCTCCTGAGAGGGTGCGATTGGAATGGGTGTCTGCATCAGAGGCAAGCAAGTTTGCGTCGGTGGTCAATGATTTTGTAGGTGAAATCAAGGAACTGGGTCCTAATACTATTGGGGGGAACTGAGTGGTCGAATACAAAAAGGCAATCTGTCCATACTGTAGTTGCGGCTGTGGTATCTACCTAGTGATTGAGGATGGCAAGATCATTGGTCAAGAGCCACAGTATGAACACCCGACAAATGAAGGTGGTAATTGCCCAAAGGGGAGAAATGCCTACCAGTTTCTCTATGCTGAGGACAGGCTCAAGACTCCGATGATACGAAAGAACGGGAAGCTGGAGAAAGCCACATGGGATGAGGCTTTCGACCTCATTACTTCAAAATTGAAGAAGGCCGAACCTAATGAGTTTGGACTCCTCGCATCTGGTAAAAATACGAACGAGGATGCCTACGTCCAGCAAAAGTTCGCACGAGTGGTTATGGGAACAAATAATGTTGAATACTGTGGTCGATTGTGTCACTCTTCTACTGCTGCAGGACTTGGTCCCACAGTTGGATCTGGTGTTATGCCTATCTCCCTGATGGATATTGAGAGGGCTGACTGTATATTCCTCGTTGGCATCAATCTGAAAGAAACCTTCCCCCTAATGGCAAAGAGAGCCATGAGGGCAAAGAAAAAGGGTGCAAAGATAATCGTCATGGACCCCCGAAAGACAGTAACGGCTCGAGAACTTGCAGACATCCATCTGCAGCTGGAGGCTGGAACTGATGTTCTCGTTCTCAACTCGCTCATGAAGATAATCATTGAAGAGGAGCTCGAAGACAAGGAGTTCATAAAAGACAGAACAACAGGGATTGAAGCTCTTCGAGAACATCTTGGATCTTTGGACCTTAAGGAGATGTCAGAGATATCTGGAATTTCTGTATCAAAATTAAACAAGACAGCTCGTATGCTTGCTAAAGCAAAGACATGTTCTGTGTTGTACAACCAAGGACTAAATCAGCATACAACTGGGGCTGATGGTATCAAGGCACTTGCAACCCTTGCCTTGATTACTGGTCAATATGGGAGACCTGGTACTGGACCCAGTCCCACACGTGGACAGATCAATGGTGAGGGTACTGGCGATATGGGTTGCCTTAATGTATTCTATCCTGGGTTCCAGAAGGTTGGGACTCCAGCTGAACCGCATAAGAAGTTTGCAGAACTCTGGGGAGTTGAGAAACTTCCCGATCAACCTGGACTACCATATACAAAGATGATCCAGCAGACCAAGTACATGTGGATAATCGGAACTAATCCAATGATGGCAGCTCCCGATGTTGACAAGGTGCGAGAGTCCCTCGAAGCAAAGGAACTATTGATTGTCCAAGATATCTATCCCACCGAAACTGCTCAACTAGCAGACATAGTCCTCCCTGTAAGTACGTGGGTAGAACGAGAGGGTGTCCATGCATATGTCGATCGGAGAGTTCAGAAGACAAACAAGCTCCTTGATCCGCCCGGTGAGGCTAAGCCTGACTGGTGGATCGTCTGTCAGGTTGCAGACCGGATGGGTTTCAAGAAACACTTTGACTTTTCATCTCCGGGCGAGATATTTGAAGAGATACGACGAGTTGTTCCTCCATACAAGGGGATAACCTATGAAAGACTCGAGAACACTCTGGGGGGTATCCAATGGCCATGTCCCACGGAAGACCATCCTGGCACACCCACCTTTTTCACACAGAAATTCAATACACCTGATGGGTTAGGTCATCTTCAAGTCGTGGAATTCAAGCCACCTGCAGAGTTGACTGACAGAGATTATCCATTCATTCTTACAACCGGGAGAAGCATATTCCACTATCACACTGGTACGATGAGTCGGCGAACTCC
>JBHLOX010000077.1:0-12815 GCA_048940045.1 Promethearchaeota archaeon | reverse complement strand
ATGCGTGTGTCTTTCCCTCCCAACACCAATGGAGCATTGTATCTCCAAACCTCTGTCCCAGTGAAGCTATAGGCAATTGCACCTTCTCTCTCAAGATTGACCACCACTTCATCCACGCTATCATTGTTATAGAGGTCCCCAGCGAAGAATTCTCTCACCATACCTGTGGCAAAGTTGAGAGTGAAGCTGCCTCCTCCAACGAACTCGAACATATGAATGTCGGAACCTGAGTCCATTACTGCTAAGTCTCCAGATCCGTCCCCATTGAAATCACCAGCAGCAAGACCGTATGTTGATGAAGGTGACATTATAGCGAAGAGAGCACCGTTGGCACCGTTGTAGATTCTAGCATTGAAAATCGATGCACCCATTGCAATGTCTGCTGTTGTGCCTCCTCTGAAGTTTCCAACCGTCATGTAATATGAAGTCGCAGTGGATGTGAAACCATCTGCCTTGGTATTGTAGAGAGCATTACCTGCTTCATCATACCATTCTATGTATACTTCACTACCACCAGACCACTGTCGCATTAAGACAGCAACTTCCTCAAAGTCATTACCAGCCGCATCACTGAAATCTGCGACTCGGACGCCTCTGATCTCATGCGTGTCTAGTGGTTTTATTTCTTGTAGGACTTCACCATCCAAGCCATCAATTATATAGACCGCTCTTAAACCGGACCAAACTGCTAGGTCTTTAGTAGACCAGTCACTAATGTAGCCAATTTGGACTTCCGATATCTTTGAATCAAAGGTGATGTTCCATCTTACCTGCATTGTCAAACCATCAATGACTGCTAGGTTGTACTTACCATCCTGGTTCCTTCCAGTAACGACAATCTCGTCAAGAGAGTCTCCATAAATGTCGTCTACCCAGACACCATAAACGGCATTGACTTCCATATCCCAGTAGAGGTCATGGGTCTCATATGCCGGAGGCACAACGAGTTCAACTGGTTCGACTCCTGAAACAGCAATCAATTGCTCATTTTGCATGTCCCAAGCTATTAGAGAATCATAGCTCGCTCCATTCAACCTTGCACCAATTACCTCTCCAAGGTCACCTCCGGTGAAGTTGAACCATAATGGGATACCACTCTTCCCATCTATGGCGGCTACAATTCCTACATCACCGAGATACTCAGATGCGACCACAAAGATGTCAAGCTCTCCATTTCCACTTGCATTTCCGAAGCCTAGATCCCATATCACATGGTTTTCAGTATCAAGGTTGTAATGCCACTGAAGACTCTTAGATTCAACTTCTTCAAGGTATAGACCTTGGTCTAGAGTCACTGTCAGAATTTCGAGGGAGTTGTCTCCATCGAAGTCATGGACATGGACTTCACTTGCGAAACCTATGTCCGTCGTACCGTTATAGAAGACAGAACCATTCAGGACATCAAGAATGTGTACTTCCTGATAGACATAGACAAGGTCGTCAAATCCATCCTCATTGAAGTCGTGTGGGACTAGTGATGCATAAGGAGTTGCTGTATTAGTGGGACTCTTGTAGAAGACAGTCCCATTAAGTGGATTGATGACGACAATTTCTTCATTAATAGTCATGAAAGCAAGCTGTGGTTCTGGTGCATCTGTGAAGTTCCCGATTATAGGGGAGAAAACGTATGTTCCTCCAGAGGAATAGTTGTACAGAAGACCACCAGTATAGTTGATGACAAGAATGTGCCCAAGCTCATCTGTAAACACGATTTCAGGTATGGTGTCACCAGTGAGGTCGCCCGTTGTTACAGAAAACAGTGGATTGCCTGCATCAATATAGGACCACTCTAGATTCCCTGATGTAGCATTGAAGACATACAGGTTTGAGTCCTTCGAGGTGCCAATTATCTCAGGTTTCCCATCTGCATCGAGGTCACTGAGGATAACACTTGAGAATCCGTCAGTCACATCATCAGCATTCTCCCAAATCTGGATGCCATACTCATCGATTGCTTCAATTATACCCATATCGTAGGATGCAAGGATTATCTCCTCTCTCCCATCCTGGTCCAAATCACAAGCTTGAAGCAAGTCGGGATATAAGAGTCCATCAAACAATGGGTCTTGATCCCCATTGGTCGAGTATGTCCATTGTTGCTCTGAATACCAGAGGTTGATTGCACCCTCAGAGGGATCAAGGTATTCATAGAGGTATACTTCACCCCTCTCTGATGAAATACCGATCTCTTCCCAACCATTTCCATTGGTGTCATAGACACTCACGCCTGTGATCGGGTTGTCAAATGGGTTGGATAACCAAGCCTCCTCATGACTCATGAATCCCGTTCCGTTTGTGGAGTGTTTCATCTCATAAACGCCAACTTGATTGTCAAAACCAACAACCACTTCCCTCCGACCGTCAGAATCAGTATCCCCAACATCAAGGTCAATGACATCTCGTAGGTGGTTCATTGTCCAATCAGACTGAGGATTAATTCCATAAACGATGTCATGTACGCACATCCAGAAGCCTTTGTCAGTAACTACTCCTGGCGGAATGTAAAACTTGTAGTTGAATGTGGCTGTATACATAAACCCAGCGTCACCAGTACCTTGATCGGTAGCGATCACAGTGGGTGAGAAGATTGAGAGCTGATATATCGCAAATGCAGCTCCCTCGATATAGTAGTAGACATATCCACCTGGCATCTCCGTCCTCGAGATGTATCTAGGAATTGTGTTGAGTGTTTCTTGAAGACTCCATGTTCTTCCTTTTGTGATACTAGAAACCATTCCAATCCTATCCTCCAACTCAACTCCTATGGACTCATATGCCACAACTATTGCATGTTCATCAGACTTCAGTTCATCAATCGACACAAACATCTCATCATCGTAAGATGTGGTCGCCTGATGCGGATTTGCTTTAGTGAAGTTGAAGTCACTGTTCCCTACTACTACCCAGACATCATTATCCGCCTTTGAGGAACGTGTATAGACTGCTGACATGGCGATGGCAAAATCACCATCACTTAGCTCCACCACATCAACATCATGAGCTTGGAAGTATGTCTTGTCATTGAAGTCAGGATGATTGTTGGTCCAACCGCCAAGCAGGTCTTTGGCAATGTAAGCTGCCCCAACCCTACCATATACACTTCCAAAGAGTGCGTTCCAAGCATCATACATGAATACAATACCAATGTTGCCTGAGTCGTATTCGAAGAGACTTGGATAGTATCGATCATAGAATGTTGTCCCAATGGGTTGAATACCGTAAGTGTCTGGCCAAAGGATTGGTCCGTGCCATATTCCAGCTGATACATCACCCCAACTTAAGGCAATATAGTGCTGACCTCCTGCATCCCACACCTCCCAAGAAGTATAGATGTCACCAATGCCGGTTATCAGAACGCTGGGTCGAGTTTCTGATATTATAGTACTCAGATTGCCAGAATAGGCAAGTCCCGCCAAGTCCATCCACTTGAACCCTTGGGTCCACTGATCATTAATTTCATTGTACCACTTCCACCATATCTCCTGTCCATTTTCATAGACCATCAGAATCCAACCATCCTGAGCTCCATACACTCCATGAGCCATGTCCTTGATGGAACGTTCTGTGGTTACTGAGTTTGGGAGGTCACCTGCATCGAAAGCTGTTGATCGTAGGGGAACAACAGGATAGTTTGGTGATGCAGTGACATATTCCACCTTCTGATATTGCGAATCAGTGCCTGCTATCCACTCCCACAGATCGAAACCGTTTGTATGACCTATCACGATCTCCTGACACCCATCCATGTCCTGATCGTCAAGTGCTAACACACTAATTGGATTCCAATATGTGACCTCACTTGGAGCCTCCCACACCTTGTAGAAGGTACCACCCTGGCATTCATAGAGATACACAAATCCATCCTGACGAATAAGTCGGGTGTCCTTGATTCCACCAATCAGGACCTCTTTGTAGCCATCTTGATCTGTATCACAGAGAGTTATTGCATTGATGTAGTAATATGCAAACTCAGAGAATTCTGGATTGCCAACGAGATAGTATCTCCCTTCCAACGATGGATTTGTAATGAAGAATTCATTGTCTTCGAAACCATCAAACTCACCAACAGGAATATTGTAGATGAAGAGATATGGTCCTGCCGCGACTGCAAGTTCTAGTTCTCCATTATAATCAAGATCATCGCCAGCAGCCATTGCTGTAATCTCTGTCACTAGGTTGATGAACTCATCCCGATCAGCCCAGACTGAATCGCGTAGGTCGATTGAATATTGATATGTAAGCAGGTCGCCTCCATATAGCCCAGCATCCTCAAAGATGTAGATCTGAAGGTCAGACGCAACGATAACCTCTTTCAAACCATCTTGATCAAGGTCAACATCTGCGACGAGATGCTTTGCATGATCCCAGATTCTTCTATTGAAGTCACCAGAGATACCCTCTAGTTCCTCGTAGAGGTAGGGAGAAATATCTGTTACCACTGTATGATTAAGATCAAAGGAACGGAACATTCGCTTGTAGTTGTTCTTCGTCAGGTATTCAAAGACGTAGACATTGTTGTCATAGTCGCCAACAATCAGTTCTCCGTTTCCGTCACCATCAATGTCACCAGTAGCAACGGAAAGTGTCCAATCCTCGAGGTCATCGTCATTACTCCATGACTCATGAATGTGGAATCCAATGTTGCTATAGAGTTCCAGTCCGACTACACCGCCGCTCATCAGACTGAAGTCTAATTGAGCTACTCTTGGATAGCTAGCAACAATATAGCTTTCAGTTGTATCGAATTCTGGAGCTGCCCAAGCCATTCTATGATTCCACTCTCGGTAACCAGCAAGTGTCCAGTTGAAGTCCATATCCCATCCCCAGAACTCGTACCATCTCTCCAGTGTGTATCCACTATCATACCCTCCGAGCTTTGGTACAATTCGTATGTCTGTGAAGTTCTGGTATTTCATATTGGTTTCTGGAAGCGGATTGGACATTATCTTCTTGTCTTCAACCCAGATTGGGTCCTCAGCAGTTCCCTCGTTAATCCAGCAAGTTGCACCCATCTTGTTTGCGTAGCTCATTATGATGTCAAGGTCTCCATCTGAATCAATATCCACCAGCTCAGGTTGGCCCCAGATTTTGCTTGTTTCCTTTGCATTGATTTCATTGAAGTAACCTCGGACATAGGTGAAGTTCAAAGCTCCGCTTTCGTACCACATGTTTCGAGCCATGTGGACATATCCATTTGATACAACGAAATCGAGATCACCATCACCGTCGAAGTCAGCAAAGTCCAGTTTAGGTTCAACTTTTGCTAGGTTAATGAGTTCTGTCAGTTCACCAGTGGTGTCAATCTCATACAGATCTATCCTGTGATTGAATGGCAATGTATCCGAATCTCTATAGTAAAAAACTATAGTGGCTCTTGAAGGCGCATCCTCCTCAGCACTAAGTGGAATGTTCTCAATTGGAATCGAGGGGTTGAAGAGACCCAATGCAATGAATGGCCAGAAACTATATTCGTTGGCGGCATCATATCCATCCACAAAGAGAGGGGCTTCAACTGAAACATTCATCCACCCGTCTAATGGTATCTCGACATTGATGTTATTGAGATATGCTTGAGTGGTGAGATCAATTTCTGGTGAAGAGGCCACAGGTACAACATCAGGAACAGTGAAGGCTCGAATTTGTCCCTCATTTGTGCCCATCAAGTAGTTGAATGTCGCACTCCCAAACAGCCATGGGTTCAGAGTTGCATAACTCCATGAATTATAGGTCGTTCCTATATCGGGAGTCCATGGCATTCCATACTGCCAGTTCCATGTTGGAACATCTGGTTCATTACCGACATAAACCATATCCCAGATATTCGCACCAAAGGTATAGAATGAATCATCTCCTGAGTCATAGATCACATCATACTTGTATGTTGTGTCGTTATACATAATGGCGTTTATCTCTCCAGTCACACTACCAACTATAATCTTGATTGGCTCTTCCAAACCCTGAAGGTAACTCATCCCGTCCAGTCTCAAAGGTCCAACCGTAACGCTCAATGCATCAGTGAGTGTATTGTAAACCTGTACCAGCTCAATTCCATTGACCTGATAGAACGCTGAGTTATTCACCATGATCTTGACATACCTGAACCAATCCCATTTCCTTCGTGAGAGTGCTTCATCAACATCGACTCCTAATACATTAACACCAGGATTGTATCTATCCGATGAGATGAGCTCCCAGTCTGTGCTATCCTGTGAGATGTAGAACCAGAAATCATATTCAAGGTGACTCAAATCAGTCCCGGACTTGAAATAGATATCAAGATCGTCGTTGCTATTAGCCCCACCTGTTCCCTCCTCATCAAGACCAAAGTCAAGAATTGCAGTTGCATTGTCAACACCAACCAGAAATGCATTGAAATTAGAGAAGTTTCCATCCAACGCTCCTCCGGTCAGGTGCACAGGTCCTGCCATCCCAGAGTTGTAAGGGTACACACTTGCATCAGGTTCAAAGATCTCAAGAACCTCATTCCATACATACTCTATAGGTTCGTTCTCTATGATAGTGATATTTACCGGGTCATGGTATGTCACATTATGAGCATATATCATTCTGTCAACATAATTGTCGAGTCCCCAGAATCCAAAGGTTTCCCACGGCTTGAAATCACGATACACCTTTTGATAGTCATAACTTCGTGTCCCTGTGTTCCATTCCAGTGTGAAGACCCCTTGACCCTGAGCCACCAAGACAATGTCATCACCAGGTAAGTTGTTTAGCTCACCCACAGCCATCGACTGAATTGGCGTCCAGGTGTAGTTCTCTGAGGTCCAATTCAGATAGTAGTGGTTATCATAGATCAATGGGAACGGCTGACCATTTATCATTACGGTGAGGCCATCATTCTCAAACACATAGACGGTTCCATCTCTTGAACCGCAAATAATCTCTGGAAGACCATTATAGTTCGTATCACCGGTTTCCAGACTATAGATCTTTTCTCCCACATCGAGTGTTGCCACTTCATCATATGTGATCCAATGTTCCTCGACAAATGGATATCCAGAGTGTTTGTCATACTCGAAGAGATGCAGCTTCCCATCCCAACCACCAGCTATTATGTCAGGTCTATAATCTCGATCGACATCATCGACCTTCAAAGCGAAGACTCGGAACATATCCGGTGATGTCCAGACATGGTCGAACTGATTCTCCATGTTTGCATATGGGTCATAGAGGTGACGTTGTTCAAATACATAGACGAAACCATCAGAACACCCAGCTACAATCTCGATGAGGTTGTTAAGGTCAGTATCGCCAAAGTCAAGTGCCATAACATCACTTTGGAAAACACTGTCTCCAGTGTCCCAGACCTTGTCCCACAGTTTTGTCTGTGTGTTCAATCTAAACACATGAATCTGGTTGTCGTACAAATAGCCACCACCAAGTGCCAGAAAGCCCGTGCCCTCGTCATACGCAACAGCATGTATTGCAGCCTTTGAACGCCATGGTTCATAGTTCATTGCATAGTCGTTCACCCTATCACCAAGAACTTGACCAATGTCTTGATCTGATGGCATATTCTGAACCGTAGGATTGAACATCTCGGCAATTTGACCTTGAAGCTCAGGTGAGAGGTCCTCCCAACCTGTAGGATACTCGTCATAAGCAGTATCCTCGTCAATTCCATTCATAGGAGCACTTGGTACATATCCGAATGAACTAACCAACAGCATTCCTAAGAATGTCAGTCCAATAAACATCAAGGCAAGACTACTGCCGCCCTTACTGCTCTTCTTCTTCTTGGAAGTTTTATCCTTCGTTTCCTTCTTAGTCGAGCTACTCTTCTTCTTGGTGCTCTCCTTAGTGCCTTCTTCAGGAATGTCCTCGGTGAGCGCAGCCAATTCGGGAGGTGTTTCTCCCTCTTCAGGTTCCCGCCGTTTCTTCCGATACCTCAAGATCATCGGCAATCCATAGAGTAAGAAGAGTATCAGAAAGACTCCAATCCCAGCTCCTACAGCCAGATAAACAAGTGGACTGATTGGTTCGCCATAGGTTGGAGCTGCAGCCACTTTGAAGATTCTAACAGCCATATGGAGGTCATCTTCATAGTCCACTGCGAACACTTGAAGCTCATATGTGCCAATCTCCCACTGCATATCTGAATAGACCCAAGTCATCGTCGCTGGATTGTAGGTCATCGTCTGATTATTGCTCCATCCAGTACTCGTGTTGTATCTGAATTTCATACTCTTGAACGATGTGAAATTCAGAACATTCACATCAACAGTCTGGGCGTTATTCACAATCGCCAGAGGCATTAGAACATCCATCGATGCTTCACCCCGCGATACCGATATAGCTTGCTCATACTCAGTGGGGGTGGTTGTAGTCAAGGGGTCAGTCCCTATCGCTATTTCTAGACCATCAGGGTAGCCATCACCATCTGTATCAATTTCTGCAGGATCAGTTCCATAGACATAATACTCAGAACCATCGGATACGCCATCACCATCTGAGTCCTGATCGAATATACCTCCACCAAGTGCATAAAGCTTCAACTGAAACTCAAGCCCATCTGGAAGTCCATCGAAGTCAGTATCAAATTCCATTGTATCAAGAACTCCATCTCCGTCTGAGTCTTCATCTAGCGGGTCCGTATGGTAGAAGTTTACCTCAGCACCGTCAGGTAGCCAGTCGTCATCACAGTCCGGATCAGTTGCTAACGTGAGGTAAATGGCCTCCGCAGGTACATACTCCAAAATGGGAGATGCTTCGGCTAGCGCAAAAGAAGTTTCTTCCGCTAAGACATACGTCCCCTCTTCCGTACCCATTCCTATCGACCAGTTACTTGGCGGCCACGGGCCATACGGCCAGACTTCTACCAAGGTTTCTTCGTTATCATAAAGCTCATCGCCATCTGTGTCGTTGTACAATGCTGACGTGTTGTAAACCCAAGTCTCCCACCAGTCCGTGATGGAGTCATTATCAGTATCATTGTTTGCGGGATCCGTGTTGAAGACCAAAACTTCTTGGTAGTCGATCAGAAGGTCATCGTCAGAATCTCGATCAACCGGAGATGTATTGTACCTGAAGACAACGGTCATTGCTCTGTAAGGATAGATGAGGCCTGACACATTCTCAATAGCTAGCTCAGCCCCATCGGGAATAAAGTCGTGGTCGGTGTCCTTGTTTGTCGGGTCAAGTGGGATGGGATCAAGCCATGGCACTATTCCAGCAGCGAGGTACAGCTCCATTGCATCGCTGAGCCCGTCCTCATCTGTGTCTGCCTCTGTGACGTTCGTAAATACCCACTCCTGATACATACTTCCATTTTCCATCAATTTGTAGATGTAGAAGCCATTGACCTCTTGATAGTCATTAAGTGGGAAGGTCATCTCACCAAGCTCGTTTGGCTCAGTTATCGAGTCACCATCTGTATCCCAAGAGAGTGGGTCGCAGTCGTAGACCTCAATCTCCTCGCCATCAGACAAGAGGTCGTCGTCCGTGTCATAATCAAACGGATCTGTGTAATAGACGAAGATTTCCTCGTAGTCCGTGAGTCCATCATTATCTGAATCCTCGTCCATTGGGTCAGACCCATATATCAACACCTCATCGCCATCGTATATCATATCTGCATCACTATCATCAGTCATGGGATTTGTGTGCCAGATGTAAACCTCTTCTCCATCTCCTAGACCATCGAAATCTGAATCCCAGACATTTGGATTGGTGAAGAAGGTGTAGAACTCATCACCATCAGAAATCATATCGCCGTCGGTGTCTTGCTCTCGAGGGTCAGAACCAAGAAGAATCTCCTGGAGATCAAAGAGTCCGTCATCATCTGTATCTGCATCATTTGGATTGGTATGGTTACTGTATGGGTTCAAAACACCCTCCAAACCATCAAGGAGCCCATCATCATCTGAGTCTCCATCAGTTGGATCAGTAGGTGGTGTCTGAGCGAGCTCATAACCGTCGCTGTTGATCCACATTCCTGGCAGTGGTGTGCGGTCTGTGATGCCGGTATCTCCGTCCGTGTCCGGATTGCACGGATTAGTGAACACTTGTTTTCTCTCAGGCTCACCTTCTTCATCATAAACGATAATCCAGAACCCAGCAACTTCTGCACCGTCATTCATATCCTTTAGGAATAGGTATGCCTGAGAGTCCACGACACCATTGTAGAGCTGTAATGCAGAGTCATCATCTGTATCGGCATCTAATGGATGCGTGAAACCGCCATTGAAGATGAGCGGGTTCGGGTCCATAGCCCAGCCAGTTTCTGAGCTGGAGTCTTCAGTGTCGTTATAGAGTGCGGGGTCTCCGTAATAGGCTCCCATTGGACCTTCGTCACCATCTAGGAGACCATCTCCGTCAGTGTCAGGATTTAGTGGATCTGTACGGTCATTATAGGACTCTCCTCCAATAATGACCTCGGTGACAGTAGGAGTCACGTTGGAGATGTCGAGTTTCGTGTATATCTCATACGCATCAGTGAGCCCATCTCCATCAGTGTCTTGTTCAAGTGGATTAGTTCCATATACCTCGACTTCTTTGTAGTCATCGACATCATCCCAGTCAGTGTCTTTGCGCATTGGATTGGTCCCAAGGTCCCACTCGCGACCATCAAGGAGACCATCCCCATCGCTGTCTGGATTGGCATGGTCGGTCCCCATGGTCTGGAACTCGAGTTTGTCGTTTGCACCATCACCGTCTGTATCTGCCTTGGTCTTGTCCAATCCTGGCGTTTCATCCTCAAACGAATCACCGAGACCGTCCCCATCTTGGTCAAACCCTACTCCCGACGCGGTGTATTCTGTTTCTCCCTTGTTGGGTGACAGGTCCCAGGGACCACCAGGTTCCCAGGTGAATTTGGCTGAATCACTAAACATCAGGAATCGGAATTTCACCTTGAGCGTGAATATTAGCCGTAACGTTATCTTCATTGGTGCTGGGTCAGCAAAGTCTTGGAAGAACGTCAGGATGATCTCCAGCGTCCCGTCTATAGTTATGGCCACGATAATCAGCTCGATGGGGATATGCAACGATAGTCCGAATATGATAGAGAGGGTCATACTGGAAACCTCTGGAGCTATTGCAGTTGCTGCTTTCTTGACAATGTCAAGGGCAATCTCGAAGTACACCTCGATTGTGATCATGTCCAGACCCAGGAACTCTGCCACGGCATTCAGTGCACCTCCACCCACACCAGCTGTCAGGAAATCAAGAAGCGTGAATACTTTCCCGATGTGGATCTTGATGTGAAGGCCCCACTCCACAATCTTGAAGAAATTGTCCCACTCGAACATTCCTCCTTTGAAGGTGAAGAGATTCACAACGAACTTGGCAGAGCCTTCAAAGGAGAGCTTGAGACCGAGGGATGTGAGCATCGTCTTCATGAGAGCGTTCTTCTCAGTATCAAAACCACCAATACCTAGCTCGGCATAGAATTGTGGAGATATCTCGAAGAAGCTTAGTATAGTCTTGAAGAAGTCTCCAATGTTATCTGTGGAGAAGACCTCACGAGCATCAAAAATCATACTCACAATCATGTCGAATATCGGATTCAGGTCAATCGCAAAATTAGCTCGGATGCCTAAGGCGTACTCCAAGTCAAAGAGGGACCAGTCGCCAAGACCGATCGGGAACTTGCCTGAGAATCCTAGGAGATCATCAAGTCCAGCAAATAACCCTTCAATCGTATCCTCAATGTCATCAAGAACTGGGTTAATGAGTCCACTCAGCCAGTCGAACACCTTGCCAAGAAGCCATTTCACACCATTGGTGAAGATGTCCTTGATGTCCATGAAGAACTTGAGTGTGTCTTCAAGCATGGTTTCGTCGAATCCACTTCCAAGAAGACCCTCAGCATAGCCTAGTATCTCACTTATGACCTCGGTAGAGCTTGGCATATCGTCCTTACTAATGCCAAAAGCATCTGGGAAGAAGGATTGTAGAAGTTTCAGAAAGGCATCGATTGGGACATCGTCAAATGCAGGCAATGAGCCAACCAGCGAACCTGCAGCCATTAGAACTGACTGCATGATACCTTGGAATGACTGACCCTTGATGCCTTGAATCATCGTGATGATGCCGCCAACTATCTGTCCGGCTGTATCTAGGACCTCTTCTGAACCTGGAAGGCCGCTGATGACATCCTCAACATCCAGATACGAGAGAACGTTCTTTATCATAGTCGGAGCATCGCTGAGCTCAGAAACGAAATTGCTGACAGTCTTACTGACCATGTTCTTCAGAGCGTCGCTGTCCGATATCAGGGCAATTAGACCCATGAGTGGCTTAACAGCATTATTGAGTGCGTTAATGACTTGGGCTGCTTCGCCGCCTCCTATGACTTCGTTAATCAGATCTGCGGCAATCTCGAATAAATCAGGTAGCTGATTCTTGTCAAAGGCTCCATTGAAGAAACCAGTGAGCATTGTCATGGTGTCACGGATAACATCCTTGATAGCCTGTGTAGCACCGGAGGTAGCCGAATCGAGGATGCTTGAGATCTGTGACTTGAAACCATTGATATCACTAAAAGCCCCCTCCTGGAACGATTTGATGACCCCCATCATCTCCTTCGCAAGGTCCTCAGCACCACCGGGGATGTTCGAGGGGCCAACAATCTCATTTAGCATCTGGACTCCAAACTCAAGGAAAGATGTGGTGTCAAATTCATCGAGGAGACTGAAGGCAGACATTCCCATCTTCACAATTGACATTACTTTGTCGACAGCTTCACTCAGACCAGTGACTGAGAGGATGGAACCTAGAAGGTCGGTACCAATAGTTTCGACAAACTTCACAAAGTCCTTCCCTGTGAGAAAGTCAAGGGTTGACTCCACGAA
>JBHLOX010000237.1:0-3164 GCA_048940045.1 Promethearchaeota archaeon | reverse complement strand
GGGACTGGCGAGAAGGGCTCGAGCTCTGTAATGTTATCATTTACAAGATTCGCGAAGCTGTCAAAATCATCTGGCAGAATAGCAAAGTTCCCATAACCTCCGGGAAGATAGATTCCTCGTACCGATGCTTTAGAAGATGAGTGCGATTTCCAGGAAAATGGAACGGTCACGATATTAGTCGGAACTCCACGCCATAATGTAGTTATTCGGAGATTTGTAAGATCAAATAGAATCTGAGGAATTGCAGATGAATGACCAAACTGGTCTGGAAGATATGCAATATCCATCAGCGGTATTTTGAGTCGCTTTGCCAGAGAGTTACTGTACTCAAGATTTCTAACTAAACTCTCAGCTCCCACGAGCCACTCATCCGGGAGAAGGTACCAAGGACCAACTGATATCTTCCCCTCTCGAATTCTCCTCAGGAGTTCTTCCTGCTTCTCAGGACGAATCTCCAAATAGTCTTCAATAAGGATGGTTTGACCATCAAGCATGAAATGATAATCGTATTCATTCAAGATATCGAGAAGCTCATCTATCAGGCGCACAAGTTTCATTCTGAACTTCTGGAAAGGTAGGTACCATTCACGATCCCAGTGCGTATGGGGAACTACGATAATCTTGGAATTCATTTCCGCCACATGTAACAGATGAAACAACACTGTTATCTTTCTACTTGTTCAGGGTGCTATCATTGCGGAAAACATTGGTGAGAGGAATGGAATCAACCAGAATGCCCACACGAATTTCGAGAACTTGTGAAACTTCATTGCTGAAATCTCATCTCCCAATCTGAGTACCCTGATAGCCCATACCGCATGGATGAACATCAGTAGAATAGCTGCTAATCCAGTCACGATGTGAAACAAAGTATCAAGGAATCCTAAAACAGACCCACCAGCTTGCATGTCGAAGAACATCAACAGAGTGCCAGTGGCGTCACAAACAACTCCAAGACAAAACATAATCACAAAGGCTGGTTTAAGGTCATTTGTGATCTGCTCACCCCATACTGCGATAGAATATGTGATTAATGCTGCGGTGACAAAATACATTCCTAGTGCCATGAAGATGTTCTGCTAGCAAAGGTATCTTTCAATCTTCCTAGAGAATTAGAGAGACTTTTAGGTTGCGTCTACAATAGGAAAAATCTCTTTTCTAGTGAGAGGAGAGGTTGAAGCGTGACAACCTTAGGAGGTTGAACACATGAAGCGGGATGCAATCTTACTTGTGATGATGTTGTTGCTTATAGTTTCAGTTCCAGGACAACCTGAGATTACTATCAGCGTAGAAAACGGTGTAGACTATTCGAAGTACGTGCTTTCTCAGACTGAGATGCCAATCTACGAGCTCATCACTCCTGAAGTGAATGAGTCGTATACTGAAGAGTTGGCTCGTTCATTGGTGGACATCCCAGAAGTTTCAGCGCATGAAGTTGAGGGAGTTTGGGTTGTGAACTATCTCAACAAGTCATTTGAGATAGATCGGAAGGACGGATCAATCTGGTATGCAGATTATGACACTATATGGAATGTGGGCCTCGGAATCGAAGTGCCTACGCCTAACAGCTGCCGTTCCACTGCTGATGCTTGGCTGAGAGAGAAAGGAATGCTGCCTGCAAATGCAGTATTTGCTAACATCGGTTCAACAAACGTTTCAGCCTATAATCCAGATGCTGATGAATTACGTTCGAAAGTACTACAGTATCATGTAAACTACGAGTTTACTATTGATGGATATCCCGTTACTGGAGATACCGCACAGATATCAGTGATGATAGGGAATAATGGTGAGACTGTTGGCTTTGATTGGAAATGGAGGGACACAAAACCAGAACCCTATGCAACCCTGAATTTAATTGAGTATGAATCAGTCCTTGAAGCTCATGGGATTTCTCCGGATGATGTGACTAATCATCGGTTGGTCTACACGGCGGATGATGGTGATGATCTTCTCTACCCAGCATGGGAGATTGAATTCATCGAGCCTGCCACGGATGATATTCCAGCAATGCATAACTTTGTCGTCATCGATGGTACACTTCTGAAGCCGCAAGTAGAAATCATTACTCCCTCCCATGGAATTTCAGTCATGCCTGGTACCTTGATCACATTTGATTGCACTGTCAGTTTCGGCACCCCTCCCTTCACCTATGAGTGGGCTTCAGATTTTGACGGTGTGTTGAGTACAGGCAAGTCCTTCTCGACAGTTTCACTCTCTGAAGTCACGAAGAAAGGACAGCCAGTACCTCATGCCATCTCAGTCAGGGTGATTGATTCTCATTCACCCGAAAGGAGAGGGACAAGTGATTGCATAGCTGTGACGATTGAAACTGTTGACTTTGATACAGGTACGACTCTAACTCTTGTTGCAGGCGGTGGTGCGGTCATACTAGTTGCTTCATTGCTTATCCTTCGTAGAAAGAAGGGTGGATTTGTTATTCTGTTCCTCTTGATGATGATGTCAGCGTTCCTCTTCTTCCCAGTATCAGCGGCCGGTATCGACAGGTCTTCGGTCAATACATATGCTCCTAGTGCTCCCACCGGAGCCTATGATGATGGAGTTAAGGAAGTGGGAATCGAATGGATTGGTATGTCTTCAGACAAGCCACTCTGGAATACCGAGACGAATATTGAGGGATTCTACAATTGGATGGGTTCTCAAGGAGGATACAGTAAAGAATTCAATTGGGGTGAATACAGCGCTTGGGACATCGACTTCAAAGATGCGCAATTCAATGGTATTGATACTGAGTGGGTCGATGCAGTCGACTTCGTATACTACCAAGATCATGGTGGTCCTGATGGGGTTGCATTCTCATCAAAACATGATACTGGCGGATTATGGGTCGGGTATATGCGTCTTGGTGATGGTGACTTAGATACCATTGTGTTCGATGCCTGTAGTCCCTTGGCATGGGAAAATGAGAAAGGAGAGAATGTATTCGAGAGGTGGGCTCCAACACTTCAGGGTGTTCACCAGATCTGCTCATTCGCCACGACTAGTCAGAATGCAAACACCCGGGGAACCTTATTTGGGTTGTACATGACTGGTTTTAGTATTATCCAACCAAGAACCATCATGCAAGCTTGGTTCAGGGCTTGTGCTGAAACCGAAGGGAGTGACCGACAAGCTGCATTGTTCTATGCATCAAAGTCACCTGA
>JBHLOX010000236.1:0-3176 GCA_048940045.1 Promethearchaeota archaeon | reverse complement strand
TTTCACTATCAGATGGGAATCGATCCAAAGAAGGGAACTGCAAGAGCCAGCTTCTATCTATACAACAACCACTCTGATGTGGATGTATTCTTGTCAGGAATGGAAGCACTCATCCAAGCAAGCAAGTAAGGCCCCTAAGGAGCTTAATATTTGCTAATTGCCCAAGGACTCCAGCGTGTTTTCTCTTTTCGTGTCCTTAACTGATGTAAGAGTTTCTTTCTTATTTTGTAGAGTTCACCAAATCGAAGCGTATTAGCATAGTTCGAAAGATCTTTTGCAATCTCATCGAATATTGAAATAGGCACATTTCTGAAACATCCTATGACATACTTTTTGTTCTTTTTTCCTTCAAGAAACGCTCTGAGAACACCTCTCAGGTAATTACGTTCTGCAATAACCATACGAACTGGATTCATTTCATAATTATTCAACCCATCTTCGATTATAAAAATGAATAATATGTTGTTTGATGAAACAGAGATGGCCCGAGTTCAAAGAACTCGGTCTCTAGCCAACCTCTTTTTGAATCTCCTCTTTTATCCGTTTAATCTCGCTCACGGGGTCTGCGAACTCGAAACCACTTGCAGAAAGGTCAAGTGAATCTCGAAACTTCTTAATACGCCCATAGACCGCGATATATCTTCCAACAACCTTGTCAACGTTCTCAACAAGAGGCTGTTCGCCTCTCCCAGACTTCTTAATCATCTCATTGGCTTCTTCCGCAGTCATCTGTAGCAGTTCTTCACCAACTTTGCCGAAGAGTGTGACTCTGATTGAACCTGACCCGTCATCAACCGTTATTTTGTATAACATTCGAGGCTCAGGCTTATCGACTTTGCCACAGGACTTGCAGACATATCCATCGTCTGTTTCTTCTAATTTCTTGCTGCAACTTGGACATGCTTGATAGATTGGGGTCATCGTCTGGCTCAGATTAACGACTATACCACAGATTTCAACACTCTGTCCCTCCATTTGGTCTCCGATATCGCTAATAAGAACTCTAGACGCCTTTGCCATAGGTTGGAGGGAAACCTGTGAAACGTCCAATTTCTCTAGTTTAGAGCCCTTAGGGTTGATGTGAATCTCTGCTCTCCTTCCTACCTGGAACTCCACACCACCTCTGAATCCTTCTTTGACATATCCGTGAAGAATCCTGATGACATCACCTTCCTTGATCTTCTCTATCTTATCGACATCCTCATTCCAAAAAGTAACACGAGTCTTGCCAGACTCATCCGCAAGAATGACATTTCTTACGCGTCCATCTCGGCCATCCTTCGTAGTGAAGTCTGTCACATCATAGACAGTGACAACCTTTCCCTCAATGTCAACATCCCACATTCCGGTTGTCAAATCTACGATACTCTTCATCCCGAGTGGTTCTGAACCACTTCCAGTTGAAGCCACTTCCACAGCGTCCATCTTTTCCTTGAGATTACGTTCTATTGAAGCGGCACGCCCAATGTGCACTTCAACCTCGGAACCATCTCGATTCAATCTAGTATTTACACCGGTAAGTTGAATGACTTCACCCTCCTCAGCGTTCTCCATTTCTGAAGCTTTATCATCCCAAAAAACAAGTCTGACAGATCCTGTTTCATCAGCTCCAAGAATACTCAAGACCCTCCCCTCAGAGCCGTCTCTTTGTCGCGTGAATGTGGATAACCTAAACACTTTCTGAACCTTCACCTTTAGACTAATGTTGAATAGACCCTCTTTGAGATCGGAAACTGTCTTGTCCCCAATTGAAGAATCAGTGAGATCGATACCAAGGTCTTCAATCTCATACTCCTCAAGGACTCTAATCTGTCCCATCCTTCCTAGATTCAGTTCAAGCGCATCGCCAAGTCCTTTCTTTACATATGCTCCTCGTACCTGAATGACATCACCAACAGAGATGACCTCCTCAGAAACAGCATTTGTAAGTTCATCCCAAAGAACGACTCTGATACTCCCAGTTTCATCTGAAACCAGTATACTCGCAACTTTGCCTTCTCCTCCCCCATCCTTACGGGTAAATGTACGGACTGTACCTAGATTGATTACTTTGGCTGTGAGTGCTATATTTCTCGTAGCCTCTGTAATATCTTCAATTCTCTGACGTGCCTTTGGTGAAATCTGGTGAAGATCAACTCCAAGCTCTCTGGCTACTATCATAGCAGCAGACTCATCATTGATTACTTCTCGTCCAAGCTCTTCTCTTTTCTCTTCAATCATTGTCAATATGTCTTTACGTTCATAGTCAGACCTGTGTTTCAGAATCAGTTCAATCGTTTCTTCCAGAGTGAGCATATGGGTCACCTTCTATTGCCTATATGGTGGCGTAGGCTGTTTTATGGTCATGTCCAGATGCTTTAAAGTGATATCCTCAATGAGCACGAGCTTGGGGAATTTTTAAGCATACCAAACGAAACACAAAATACACTTTCACGTCAGGAACAGGTTGACTTTAAGTGACCGAATCAGATCTGAGCCTTCCCAAGCATAGTATCTTCTACGACCAGTACTTCAGCATGCTAAATGAAGAAATACACACTCTATATGCCATCGCAGAAGCTGCTCGACTTCAAGGATTTGATCCAACCACAAGAGTTGAGGTTCCTCCGGCTCATGATGTGGCTGCACGTGTTGAGGCGACTCTAGAAGGTCCTGTTGGAGTTGCGAAACGTATCCGTGAACTGCAGGAAGAAAAGAAGTCTCGTGAAGAAGTTGCTTTTGCTATCGCCAAAGAGATAGCTGAGGGCAACCTTGGAGGGATTGATGATCCAGAAAAGGCCGCAGACAAGGCTGTTCGGGTTGCTCTGTCGATTCTTACAGAGAGTATCACTGCAGCTCCCCTTGAAGGAATTGCGAAGGTCCGTATCAGAGGGTCTGGAAACGAACAATATCTAGCGCTGTATCTTGCTGGACCTATTCGAGCTGCGGGAGGAACCGAGGCCGCCATGACAGTCCTTGTGGCTGACTATGTACGTCAAGTGCTGAACCTACCTGCCTTCAAAGCAACTGAAGAGGAAACAGAACGTGCTTTGGAAGAAGTAGAACTCTATGCAAGATTTGCCAATCTACAGTATCCTGTTGATCCAGATTCCATTCGTTTTGTTGCATCGAGACTTCCAATAATGTTGACTGGAGAACCAACAGAAGAGTTTGAAGTTTCTGGGAGCCGTGACTTG
>JBHLOX010000235.1:0-3181 GCA_048940045.1 Promethearchaeota archaeon | reverse complement strand
GAAGTTGAATTCATTACAATCATGTACTTCAAGACCCTCGAAGGAATTAAGCAGTTTGCAGGAGAGGACTATACTCAAGCTTTTCTTCCTGAGAAAGAGAAAAAACTTCTCTCTAGATACGATGAACATGTTGAAATCATCGAGCTAAAAATCGACCAGGGATTCAAGTAAATGAGTGTGAATGAGAATGAAAGAGTATAGCAAAGCTTTCCAGCTTGCGTCCTTGAAAGGGAATAGATTCTCATCATTCGAAAGTGTTCCAATTGTAATATGCAATCGCAGATAGAATCGCCAGTACAACGAGGACCATAGAGAAATTACCAACAGCCATCAAAATCTGCCAAAGGTATCTCAGGATTTAATCTGTATGGGCGTCCTGAAAGCGTAAATGGATGAACTTAGCAAGACTAAACCTCGAGTTCAACGCCATGATCATGCGTGTGCCCCTATTCCACTTCGGATTCTTTTCCACACGGGAAAAGAAGGGGAACCAGTCAATGACCCGAATCCTGTCAGACCAACCCTCAATCTGCTCTTTGCTTTTCGCTTCAAATTTGTGATTAATACCAGTGATGCCGAACTTCTTGAATCGTCGATTGATGAACCAATTCCCTCTGCCTGAGCTACTGTCAAAAATGATCTCTCCACAAGGGAAGGTCTGAGCCATCGATTTGAAGAGTGAGGAAACCTCTTCCTCCGTGAAATACGCGAATAGACCTCCTGCGAACATCAAGAGACCATCATCGGGCTTATATCGGATGTCATCCATCCAACTAAAATCAAAGATTGATTTTGGTATACATCTACTCCTCTCGGTTTCTGGTATGAGCTGTAGACGATACTCGATCGCATCTGGAAGGTCAAGATTACACCAAAGAAGTGTACCGTTGTCAACTCGAGAGAAGGTTGTATCAAGCCCACACCCAAGGTTTGCAATTGTAGCATTTGGTCTCTTCTCAATGAACCTTCTTATTGTGTCATCAAATGTCCTTGCTCGGATAACAAACGACAGTCCAAGGAGCTCATCTATAAACTCCTCAAGTATGGTAAAATCATCTTTCGAATTAGGATGGAGCCTCCTCACTCGCTTCATGAGGTCTATTGCTTGATTGTCCTGAAGTAAATTCGGATATAACTGAGAGAATTTAGCTCTGGCATACAAAGGTCCTATCATCGTGGATTCGATAGAAGCCGATGTGTCTTCATCAGCGTTCGACATTCTTCGTATCCCTCATAGGGAAAATAATAACATCTAGTTATGAATGGTTTGCGTGACTCGAAAATTAGCGCATGATATTTGTAGGGAGTCATACAAGTTTCGAAATAATAAAAAAAGAAACTTAGGAGAGATCATAATGAGCGAAGGAAAAAAGAAGGCATACCACGGAATTGTTGCTAGATATCACTTTCATGACGCGCGATGGTTTGCTACTATTGGTTTTGCACCATACTTAGTTGCCTTCGCTGGGATGGTGACATCAAGTATCAGCTACTTTGGATGGAGTCTTGACATAGGCTCGTTTCTTGGACTTGATCCATTTATTCTAACTGAAGGTACATTGATGTTCCCGGTGTACTTCATCACTACTATGCTGTTCTTTGGAGGGGGTTTAGAATGGTATGTTCTTTGTAGACATTGCCCTTGCTATGAACACTCAGGTAAGGAGCATGGAAAGGAGAATCGATTCTATTGCTTGGGAAACTGGGGCAGTCCAAAGCTGTTCAAATACAAACCAGGCCACATTAGTCGAGCTGGTCAAGCGACATTCTTGGGTTTCACATTATTCTTCCTTTTATTCCCAATTTTCTACTTCCTAGACAGATGGGAGTTCGTTCTCTTCCAACTTGTAATGGCTGTGACTTTCTTGGTCACTATTAGACATTGGGCCTGTTCGCAGTGTCCCAACTTTGGGTGTATACTAAACTGTGTACCCGAGGATGAAAGGGAGAATTTTCTACGAGCTGTGGAAGCAGGAGAGGTATACGCATAGCATATGCCCTCTCAGTAACACTTTAGTTCCAGTTTCAAAGCATGAGTTTCTAGATGCAACTTTCAGCTGACTTTCTCATTGGGAGTATAATTGGAATACTCGCTGCATTTCTCTGGGCAATGGCTACGAATGTCTACAAGTCTCAGAGCAATGAAGCAACACCCTTGGCCATCTCTACATTGAAGACCTGGCTATCATTAGTAGTCATGGCAATCTTAGTCATGTTGCCATTTCGAACAACTCCCTTCTTCGTTCCACTTGAAGCTATCTTCTATCTTGCCGCATCTGTGACAATAGGACTTGTAGTTGGAGATTTAGCTTTCTTGACAGCACAAGAAAGGATTGGAGTATCATATGCTTATCCAATCGCAACCACATTTCCGATCTTTACCTACATCATAGCAATCTTTGTTGTCAACGAGACACTCCTGGTGACACGCTTCTTTGGCATCTTCCTTGCAGTTAGCGGGGTGATGTTGATAACCAGAGCGCAAGGGGCCTCTCAGAATAAAGAAGAGTTCAGCAATTTTGACAGAATCGGATTCCTCCTATCACTCTTTACCGCACTATGTTGGTCTGTGGGTAGTGTTTTATTACAAATCGGTGTCGCTGATGTCGACCCAATAGATGCAAACTTCGTTCGAATGGTCTTTGGTGCTGGCGTTATTGCGCCCCTCTACGTTGGTTTGGTTCGACATGGTATGCCCAAACCAACAAGGAGGGCAACAAAAATCGTGCTTGTAGCGGCATTCTTCGGTATGGCTTTGGGGTCTCTCTTCTACACATTTGCAGTCAAGATGATAGGTGCCACAGTAGCTTCGGTATTGGGTTCCATATCGCCTTTATTTGCTCTTCCAATTTCGATATTTTTCTTGAAGGAGAAATTTTCTTCCACATCAATAATAGGTGCATTATTGACTGTTTCAGGCGTCATCCTTGTAGTGCTAATAGTCTAGGTGTTATATCCATTCTCTTCTTCTGAAATACATCACAAGTACTGTTGTCACCATGAGCATTGCCGTAAGAAACACAGGATACCCTGCAGGTCCTAGGACAACTATTTCAGGAATCCATTGGAAGTTCATCCCATAGATACTAGCCATGAGTGTGAGAGGGATGACGATGGTAGAAACGACAGTGAGGACCTTCATGACTTCATTCATCTTATTGTTGATACTTGAAAGATAGAT
>JBHLOX010000234.1:0-3218 GCA_048940045.1 Promethearchaeota archaeon | reverse complement strand
AATGGTTCGCAGAGATTTTCATTTTCATCCAGCATGACATCGATTATCCTGGTCATCTGGTTTCGGGTGACGTCGTAGGTGATCTGACAGCTGATATCAGATAGAACCTTCCCTTCTACAACCACAGCGAATCCGTTGCCGGGATTGATTAGCATGGCATCCAGATGTGTGGGACCTTCCAAGTGGGACTTTCCATATGCACTGTGTAAAACATGAGGGATGAATTGCCGCTCATTCAGGTTATTACGAAGCCATGCTTTGTAGGAGGGCGGTGAGGGCAGGGTGGTTTCAAAGAATAGCTCTAGGTCCCCGTCCAAACACTCTCGCCAAGAATCCAAACCAGTCAAAGGAGGTTTTTCCCCAAAGGCTTCAGTGAAGAGTTTCTGCAATATCGGGAGTCGTCGTTCGTTGTAGAACACCGTCATCATACATGAGGCTACCCAGAATCGCTCATCCTTCTCTATCTGACAAGCGCGCTTCATATCGGTTAGAGATGTGCCTTTGAGTTCAGGGGTATCCGTAAGAAACTGATGATACATTTGGATGCTGTTCTTGTAGTAGCTCAAATGTTTTTCATTCCTGATGCACTTTCCTCGATGTTTAACTTTAGCAAAATGACTCAGAAGCTGCTCTTCCGTGAAAGGGAGATATGTATCATCTAAGACCTTTTTCATTATCAATCGCCCCCTTCATCAGAAAGTACCCATTTGATATGAATCTGTTGAAAATCGCTAGAACGCAAGATCTTTGGACCTGACTATCTACCCAACAGACAAGGAAAACAGATGTAGTTTCTAGATTCGGATTGAGAGGAGGTCGTCCTCCCTCAACTTTTCCTTTTCACAACGATTCATCTACATGCTTTTTATGACAACAGAACTCAGACATAGAGAATGGTCGTGAAAGAATTGAACTCAAGTCAAGGATATAGCAAAGAAAGCGTCCCGAAATCCCGGAAGCTGATAATTGAGAGCTGTGACTACGCATTAAGAAAGCATAGGATGCTTGGACTGTTCGAGGTGGATGTGACAGATGCACGTAAGAAGATACGCAAACATAAAGACCAGACTAGTGAGTCGATATCCTTCACAGGCTGGATTGCGGCATGTGTTGGGAAGAGTGTTGGAGAACATAAACAGGTCCATGCCCTCATGATTGGCAAACACTTCGTGATATTTGATGACGTGAACATTAACATCCTCATCGAAACCATCATCGAGGATCGACCATATCCTGTCAACTACATCTTGAAGTCTGCAAATAGAAAGACCGTCATGGAGATCAATCAAGAGATTCGCAAGGCACAAAAGAAGAGGGAGGAGGACTATACTGAAGCTAAGGGCAATCGTAGAATCAAGCTACTCCTATCCGCTCCTAAGTTCATGAGAGATTTGCTATTCTGGCGCAAAATACGCAAGGACCCGACTTTCATTGCAGAGAACATGGGAACTGTCGCTGTAACCTCGATTGGACAGTTTGCTAGGTCTGGTGGATGGGCAATCCCTCTAGGCATGCATGCTCTCAGCATAGCTGTTGGAGGAATAAGTGAAAGGCCGGGATATGTCAGTGAGAAGATTGAGAAGAGAGAGTACTTGTCGTTGACTGTGACACTCGACCATGATGTTGTGGATGGAGCTCCAGCGACACGTTTCGTAGCACGGCTCGTCGAGCTTCTGGAAAAAGGATATGGTCTTCCATCAACATAACAAACGACTATCTGCAATACAGGCAGGAGTAGCAAACTGTTAGTTCAAGTTGTTAAGAGTAAATTACATAATGGATAATAGAAATCATCAATAGTCAGCGAAAACACAGGTGTGACACACAACGAAACTCACAATTGTCTTTGACAACGACGCTAAAGTTGGTTTCAAGAGTGGTTGGGGTTTCTCTTGTCTTATTGAAAAGACCGTATTATTTGATACTGGAGCTGATCTTAGCACTCTCCGCTACAACATTCAGAAGCTGAAAATTGACCTCCAAGAGATAGAAGCGGTTGTGCTCTCTCATGCTCATGGTGACCATACAGGCGGCATTGAGATAGTTGGGCAACTTGATGATGTCCGAGTTTTTGTCCCAAGATCATTCTTTGCACCTCTGAAGAAGAAGCTCTCCAGATTCAGGAATGTGGAGATGGTGGAGGTCAGCGATTCGATTAATGTTGCTGAGGGAATCACATCGACGGGTGAGATTGGTAGAATGGGTGAGCAGTCCTTGATTGTGCAAACAACCAATGGCTTGGTCATAGTCACTGGTTGTAGCCACTCAGGGCTAGATACTATAATGAACTTTGCAAAAGACTTTGGAACGATTTATGGTGTTGCTGGCGGATTTCATGGATTCGACAAGCTTGAGATTCTTAGAAATCTCGGAATGATTGTCCCGTGCCACTGCACAAAGCTCAAGAAACGCATTCTTGCAGATTTTCCTACAACAAGTTTTCAGTGCGCTGCAGGAAATGTCTTCAATATCTAAATTACTCCCACACAGAATCTGTCAAAGGACTGGATGAATCGTAATGGCTCGTGAGATTTTAGAACAGATTATCTGCACAAATTACTCAGTTTCCTACAAGGTACCCTCTTCAACCTGAAGTGTACTCTTTTCATCTTTGGATGAGTGAGCCCACCAAGATTCAGTATCTTCAGAATCTTTCCAGGGTGCAGAAACTTCAAGGGGGGGTGCAATCCTGAATGTGATCAGGGCAGCCAGGAAAAGAATGGGAAGGGGTATGAAAAGCCGGGACGTGAGAGAGAACACAGGAATTATCACACCTAGAATGCCCACTATCGCTGTCTGCAATTCGCTTACTGCTCCAACCAATAATGTACGTCTTCTTGAGGTTTTGCCTTGGTAGAGCCTGTAGATCTGATACACGAACACAAGTCTAAGAAAGGTGACTGGCAGGTTTCCAAGGAACGCGAGGGGAGAGGGAATAACTTGGTTGGGGGTGGGCGATATGGCTAGAAACGTACCTGGGGGGTTGTTGGTACCAAGTCTGATTGGCAGTGTCCATAGCATGCATATCAAAGACATGTCTATAATCCAACCTGTACTTGGGTCAAGAATCACATTAAGGCCGGCAGGTGCCAGAACTGCGATGGACGCCATTATTATACCTACAGGCCCAGAGTTCAAAACTCTATTTTCACTTGTTTTAGCATTCTTCATCTATTACTTTACATCCATGATTGTTTTCGATAGTGTAGTTTCGCTAT
>JBHLOX010000076.1:0-13136 GCA_048940045.1 Promethearchaeota archaeon | reverse complement strand
ACTGGTTGAAGACGCATCATATCATTCTCTCGATATTTAGAATGCCAGAACTTCGTGGTGTTGACCGTTCACTTTTCGGTGAGTTACGCTCACTTGACACCCCTAAAACAATAGAAAAGGCGTCAAATGGTCTCTTTAATGTCTTAGCGGAGGCTACGCGAGAACAATTCAGGATTGGAGGATCAACACTCTTCTTTGATGTCACCCAAATTTCCTCAACTCAGTCAGCGATTTTGACAGCTGACCTCATTCGAGCTAGATACCGTGAAACTATCCATGTCTTGAATGAGATTGATGAGTTGCTTCCTTCATTAACAAAAGAATGGGTGAACATGGAACGTTTGTGGAGGACGGGCAATGGTTTTCGAATGTTGAGAGCAAGAAACATGGGAATCTTGATTCACATCAAGGAGTATAAGGAGATTCGAAACCTCTTAGCTGGAGAGATGAATGTAAGCTCGGGGAAGATTGCTGAAGAGAGTGGCAGATTGAGGAAAGAGGGCGAGTCCGATTATTTGCAACTCTCCAAAACCTTGGATAAATTTGTTGAAGGTCTAATTGCATCTCGTGGTATACGAGGTACATTTGAACCTCATTACAAGACATGGATTGACCATGAGGGTCTGGATGAGTTCTAAGCATCAAGAGTCATCAACGTTTCTTCACGACAAGGTTAGTAAATCAGCCTCCAGAGCAATTTCCAGAGAGGTTTCATAATCATCCCAACTGAGGCTCAAGATGGACTCCAACTTCACATTCATCTTCACCACTCCTCAGCTGCTAAGGGGTGACACCCCCAAGATAATACTAATGAGTCACTTAGGTTTCTCTATTTCAGACAAACTAAGGAATGCTGAAAGTGTCAGATTCAGGAAAGGATGTAGAGAAGCTAATAGAGGACCTCGGAGTAAATCCAAATGATGCCGAGAAATGGCATGTCCTTGGAGAAGCATATCTTTCATTGAAAGAGGGCAGCAAGGCAGAGGATGCGTTCAAACATTGTCTCAAACTAGATAGTAATCACGCATTTGCTCACGGCAAACTAGGTTGGCTGTACATACTGTGGGGAAAGAACAAACAGGCAATCAAACATCTTGAGAAATCTGTTAAACTGGAACCAGGGAATTTTGAGTTTTGGTCATCACTAGGTCTTGCATATTTTCAGAAGGGCAAGTTCGATGATGCTGTTGAAGCATTCAGTCACTGTCTTGCTATCAATCCAGAGTATTATGATGGTGTTGTTTCATTAGGATTAACCTATATTGAGATGAATCAATGGGAAAATGCTCTTGAAACCCTAAATACAGCGGAGAACCTGACACCCAACAATCACCGTGTACTTACATCAATTGCAAAGGCTCTGAGGAAACTTAACAGGATGAAAGAACTTGAGCAATTATACCTCAGAATGCATGACCTGTTCCCTGAGGATCACACCATTGCAATGTATTTGGGAAAGATCGCGTTTGACAATGGAAGGTCAGAAGAGGGCTTTCAATATTACAAGAAGGCAGTTGAGATTGACCCCGAATCCCTTATCGGATGGAAGGTACTTTCCGAAGCTCTTGCCAAATTTGGTCGAAAGGAGGAGGCGCGGGTAGCTCATGACAAGTATAAAGAGATTGAAGATAGGATAAAACGAGAAAATACCTTGTTATCGGGATAACCGTAATCTCTCTCTATAATCTAACCAAACTTGAAACAAGTCATAGAGATGGACCCATGAATGATTTTCTGATTGTATATACTGATTTCACTGCTGTCAGAAGAAGCTCCTTTCGCGTAGAGAAGGGGGAGGTAGTGATCTAGAGAGGGATGCGCCTTTCTCATGAGCTCTCTGATGTTATCGAAATTGACAATAACTGACTCCCCACTATTGAGTATTGAATCCGTAATAATGTCTTCAAACTCTTGAGCCCACTCATATACTGAATCTTCTGATTTCCAATTTACCGCACCCAGATTGTGAACCAAGTTCCCACTTCCAAGAATAAGGACACCCTGATCCCGAAGAAAATCTAGTTTACTCCCTAACTCGAAATGAAATTGTGGAAGTTTCGTATAATCAATGCTTAACTGAATAGTGGGGATGTCTGCATCAGGATACATCTTCTTGAGAACAGACCAGGTTCCGTGGTCTAGCCCCCATGTTAAATCAAGACCAATTGAAAAATCCATCAGTGACTTTGATACCTTGGCTGCAAGTTCTGGCGAACCGGGCGCAGGATACTTCTGTTGATATAGTTTAGGAGGAAATCCATAGAAGTCATGGATCGTTTTTGGTTGTTCCACTGTGGTTACCAATGTCGAGGGAACAAACCAGTGAGCAGAAATACAGAGTATAGAATTGGGTTTTGGGATCGATTTCGCTATCTCCTCCCAGCCTTTTGTAAACTCATTGTTCTCAATAGCATTCATTGGGGATCCATGTCCAATGAAGAGTGTCGGCATTCGCTCAGGCATGTTTCTATAACCTCTCAGACATGTTGATCAATGAGAATCGGGTTGTCATCTGAATCAATCAAGATGAAGCTGTTATTTACTATTGTTAATAATTCATAAAATGTTAGATTGAGGCATATGTGTTTCATATCTTTACTTCTTTCTCTAACCAGCATGATTGGCAGAACTTCCGAGATAGTCTGCGAAAGTTACTGGTCATAGTAAAGCAGGTATTAAAATGTGTACATAATAATGTATATATAGAAATGTGTAGTGGTGTATATGATTATAATGTCAATGAATCAAGTACCTCGAGTTGGATATGGAGAAGCGATGAGGGCTGTAATCAGAGAGCTTTCAAATGGTACGCCTATGTCCATCTCTGCATTATCAAAGAAACTCAGCATCGATCGCCGCACAATAAGCAATGTAATTGATCTCCTCTTAGATGTGCAAGAGGTCCTTGTTTCAAAAAAGATTGACACAACAAGGATGGGGCGTCGTTTTGTCATCAAATTCAACAATCGAACAGCCGCAACTCGGAAAAAGCTAGAATCAGTTCTCAGCGTTGTCCGAAGAAAAACTAGCAGAGGTAAAAAATAGAGCAGTACTAGGTGAGCGACATGGTTCACATATTAGGAGGGGTACTTACTTCCATATTTCTCGGTCTAAGTTTTATTATCTGTAATTTGCTATGGAGCTTTGTTGGATGGTATGTCTATCCTCAAGCAGCTATTATTCTGATAATTGCCGCGTTGGGTGAACATTATGTATCAGGAAAAGGTTACTATACCTACACCTCGCAAAATGGCTACTTTGTTGGACGTGTTCCGCTTTGGATTCCATTAATGTGGGTCTTTATGGTACAAAGCACGCTTCTTCTTACATTGATAGCTGGACTTACAGGTTTGCAAGCAGTATATTTCTCCGGAATCATCTGTATGTTCTGTGATTTTGTATTAATTGAACCACTTCTCTGCTCTCAAAGGAAGTTCTGGGAATGGACTGTTGTAGAAAGAGGATATTTCAGGTTCATCCCCGCTGGATTCAATCGATTCACGGCACCACCGGGGAATTATGTTGTCTGGTTCCTGTTTCCATTCCTACTGAATTCTGCCCTATATATCACAAGTCTATTGGTATAATATGTTTAAAGAAGAGGATCAACAGATTCTGAAACATACACTAGATACGAAAGAGTCAATATCACCTTTGATGATGCTTTTGCAATTGGTGTATTTGTTGACGAATGGAGAATATACTGCCACAAGATGGGTGACTACTGCTTATGGAATTCTCATTGGCCTGGCAGGAATAGAGCACGGTATTTTTGAGATACTGCAAGGGGATGTGCCCACGGGTGGAATCATGGTTGATGCGATAGGTGATGCATACAGATTTTGGCCAGGTGCGGCGGAAACAGTACTCACCATAATTCCCAATTTCCTCTGGACTGGAATTCTTTCCGTAATTTTTGGTATCCTGGTCGTCATTTGGTCATTGTATTTTGTGCAGCGGAAATATGGTGCAACTATATTCTTTGTTCTAGCAATCACACTTTGGCTTGTTGGAGGTGGCTTTGCTCCGATATTTCTAACATTGTTGGGTGCTGGTGCTGCTACAAGAATCGAAAAACCGCTCAACTGGTGGCGTGCTCATCTTCCAGCACAAGAAGGTCTGGCAAAGCTATGGCCGCTTATACTTATCCTATTCGTGATAGTGTTTTGGGGAGCAGTAGGAATTCAAATCTTCGGACTTCCAATAGCTGTCGATGTGATATACATGGTCATGGGAGTCCTTTCAATCCTGATGGTGCTACTCATGCCAATCGTCGTAATTGTAGGACTTGCGTACGATATTCAGAAATGAACAGGTCAATGGTTATTCTTGCATACTTCTTGGTATGCCTAGATATCTTGGAGTTGTCTTCAGATATTCTCTATAGGAGTCACCATACTTGCTAGCCAGAAATTCCTCCTCAAGCAAAACAGTCCAATGAAGGTATGGTATAGTAATGAGGAAGTAAAGAAGAAATATGATACTCCAAATTGAGTCAGACCACCCAATCAAAGTAAGACCAAGGAAGAAAATTGTCCATCCCAGATAGATGGGGTTTCTCGAAAAACGATGAATTCGCAATGTTGTAAACCCAGGGCTGTTAGCGAATGAATATAGTGCCAAAACCCCAATGATCATTCCCAATATTGCCAGAGGTAGTCCAATGTAAAACAGAACCCCAAAATTAACAGGGACAAACAAGCTGATGATGAATCCTCCAATAATCCAGGTCATGGCACCTGCAATTATCTTCTTACTGGAATACAGGAACTCAGGGTCGTCGAAAGGTTCCCCTCGTTTTCTATTTGCCCATGTTTGTACAGAGTAGGCAATGACATAGCCCACTACATAGAAAATCCAGAGATTGAAGATACCAGCCATTGAAACCACGTATCCAGAAGGAAATGAAATCAATTCGCACAATTAGTTTGTGTTATTCAGTAGCCAAGAGTTACTTCATGATAAGGATTATGATATCCATACCATCAGGAAAACAGAAATGGGATAGCCAAAAGGTCTGCAGTTGGCGTAGGTGTTCGGTGGATGCTAGTAATATACATCTAAAGGGAGGAATTAATTCCACAGCAGATTTCCAACACTCGTTCATCGACCCTTAACGCTCCATCCTGATTGAACGGAAATCTCTGACAAGCTACTGGCTTAATCTCGTGAATTGAGCAAAGGTCTTCCTCCAAGAAATTACATTGTCCATGGGAGTCAAAACTTAACACATATTTCACCCCGAGATCCATCCCCTTTAGAATGACTGTGAAGGCTTGGGGTCTGAATATGGGAAAAGGACCAACTCCTTCAAAGTATACATCAACAGGAAAGAAAAAAGAAAAGTAACTATAGACCGGGAGATTAGTTTCTCCTTCCCCACAATAATCATGGTTTTCGAGTACAAGATTCCTCATTGTTTCAAGTCGTTTCTCGAACTCCACCTTGTTGAATTCTTCATTCTCCCCTCTTCTTTCAACTAAGCCAGGTATTTCTATCACAGATTCCCCGTATGTGTAATCACCCAAACCAGCTGGTGAAATAGAAAGAGGATTAATTTGGATGTGCTTCAAGAATTCATTCTTGCTTTGTCGTTCCCATTTCAACACATCCTCCCTAGTAAGAATGATATCCCAATACTGTCGGCAACAATTCCCGCACTTCTTGCAACTGAAAACATCTGTCAGGGTTTTTGTAGTCTGCATGGAAATCGTACTTGCAATACAACCCGTTATTATAACTCCTATTGGAGTTTGATTCATTGGTGCAAAGTGAATGCTGGAAGGATTATTATAACACTACGACATCTATCTTGTCGATCAGCAGTGTTGGGTGATTAAGGTGATAGATAGAAGACAGCTAGAAACACGTGTTAAGATACTCAAGGAAACTAGAAAGATTCTGCATAAGCTCTCAAAGCAATCCGCTCCTAGAGGTTTGTCAACCACTGATAAGGCAGAACTCAAGAGATACGATAGTTGGTTGGGCATCGCTTGTAAGGAACTTGACAATTTAGCAAAACATGGAGAGAAACTGCTGAAACTAAAAGATGGCTCCGGAGCTTCAGAGATGCAGCAGTCATTTAATCTTCAGTATCTTCAGCTTCAACAAGACATGCAAGCACAGAATCGGCAATTCACTTTGGTTTCAAATATAATGAAAGTCAAACATGACACAGCTAAATCTGCTATCAACAATGTTAGATAGAAAATAAGTGGAGCCGGCCTTGGGATTTGCACCCAAGTAAAACAGCTCTGCAGGCTGTCGCGTAAGCTTCTCCGCCAGACCGGCTCAGCTGAGGGGACATTGCTCATTCTGGATTTAAGGATGTCGGCAAAATCTGCACATATCTACTTGTACAGTCATTATCACTGGGTACTACAGAAAGTTTTTCATCTTGGATATAGTCTGGTCATTTCATTTGAGGGGCAATCTATGTCGAAATTTCCAGAGTTCCATCCTGTTAATATTGGAATGCTGTTGACAAGGAATTCTCAGTATCGTCCAGATCATCTTGGAATAATTGTTGAGAACATCCGACTTTCATATCAGGAGTTTAACAAGGGTGTCAATCGCGTCGCCAATATGCTGTGTGCTTTAGGCGTAGGAAAGGGAGATAGTATAGCAATTGTCTTGCCTAATTGTTTTGAATTGCTTGAATTGTATTGGGCTATAGCAAAAATCGGTGCAGTATCTGTACCGCTAAGTACGTTGCTCATGAGCCGCGGATTTAAATCACTCATCAATGATTCTGATGCCAAGATAGTCGTAACAAGTTCTCAGTATATGAGTATTCTAGAAGAGATCAAACATGAATTGACTGATGTTGAGGAATTTGTTCTCATTGATGACTCTTCAAATTTGGAGTATAATGACTATCAATCACTCAAAGCAAAAGCCAGCGATAAGGAGCCTGATGCTGAAGAAATAGATGAAAATGACCCCTATAATATCATCTATAGTAGCGGAACAACTGGGTTACCAAAGGGCATCGTGCTCTCGCATTACGTTCGGTCGTTTTATGCCACTCTATTTGCTTCAAGCTTCAGAATAACACCTGAAAGTGTAGTCATTCATAGTGGCTCTATTGTGTTTAATGGAGCCTTCGTTACTATGATGCCTGCAATGTTACTTGGATCAACATTTATTTTAAAACTCAAGTTTGATGCCCAAGATTTTATTGAAACAGTCCAACGTGAAAAGGTCACTCATGTGATTATGGTTCCTTCACAATTAATTGCTATTCTAAACGCTCCGAATTTCTCGGTCGAGGCTTTGGAATCTTTAGAAATGATCTGCTCTGTTGGTGCTCCATTACTTATGGATGTCAAAGAAAAGCTCAATCAGCTCCTGCCAAATCGATTTTACGAGCTGTATGGATTAACAGAAGGTTTCCTAACGATTTTAGATAGAACGCATAGCGCCAACAAGCTACAATCGGTAGGTATTCCCCCACCTTTCTTCAAAATGCGAATTGTGAATGATGATGACAAAGATGTTCCGGTTGGAGAGATTGGGGAAATTATAGGAAAAGGACCCACATTAATGACAGAATACTACAAGCGCCCTGAATTAACAGCAGAAACCATGAGAGATGGGTGGCTTCATTCTGGGGATTTAGGTTATCTTGATGAAGATGGTTTTCTCTATTTGGTGGATCGGAAAAAAGACATGATTATTTCTGGTGGAGTAAATGTCTATCCAAAGGATATCGAAGAGGTTGTGGCGCAACATCCATCTGTGAAGGAAGTCGCAGTCTTTGGGGTTCCAAACGAAAAATGGGGAGAGGCCTCTGTGGCAGCTGTTATACTACGAGATTCAATGTCGATAACGCCAGAGAAACTAATGAAATGGGTCAATGAGAGGGTTGGAGCAAAGTTTCAGCGAGTTCAACGAGTTCTCATTCTCGATGATTTCCCACGGAGTATATCGGGCAAGATACTCAAACGGGAACTACGTGAAACCTTTTCCCATGGGAAGCAATAGTAACTCTTGCTTGGTGCCCAACAGTTCAGTCGAAGTTTTTCTTTAGCCAATCAATTACTTGAGGTGAGCAAAGCGCGTGTGTTTCAGCATGCTTTGCTTCAGGAATTACTTGGAATTCCTTATTTTCACTAGGAACTTCGTCAAAGAAGGCACGTGCTGTTTCGACTGAGAAAATCTCATCATGTTCTCCAATACCAACGAGAACTGGGAATTTGAACTGCTCTGGAAACTGATACTTATCCATGAATCTCTGTGCATTGAGAATTCTCAGAAAACGGGGCGTATATCTGAAATTGAACAATGGATCATCTGGACGAATCATACCTTCCCGCTTATACTCAATAACTGGGCGTGAATTAGCGAAAATCATCTTCCCAACAGTCTTCAATTTCTCTCCAGTTGACATTTTGGGGTACGCATCAGGTTTGGCTGTCCTCCCGAGGCTCAGTAGAATCAAGCCTGCTACATGCTCACTGCAATTATCTAGAATTTCAAATGCTACGAGGTTACCTAGACTACTCCCTATGAGAATAATCCCTTCAAATCCTTGCTTCAGGACAAAAGCGATGGTTTCACATAAGTCATTCACAAGTCGAGTTTTACTCGGGCAATCACCCCTAGCCCCATCAGAAAGACCATGTCCACGCAAATCAAGTCCAAACACAGAAAATCCAGCTTCAGCAACTGGACTTCCCAAGGAATCATAGGGTCCACTATACGCAGTAATTCCATGAAAAATGATTATTGCTGTTTTTGATGGGACAGCAGGCGCCCATTTTCGTAAGAACAGAACTGCATCATCTGATGTGTGAACTAGGTGATGGGGTTTATCAAATTCTGCTCTAAGCTTCACAACATCAATATCCATACCAATACCACACAAATTTCTTCGCCAAACCGACTCAGCTGAGAGAAGATACCTCAGACTGGATTTAAGAATGTTGGCAAAAATGGTATGGTCTTATCAGAATTTGGTTGGATAACTTCTGTGAAAGACTGAAATAAGCTAAACTGAATGATGGAGATGATATAATATGCAAATAGGTCTACAAATTCCAAGCTTTACATGGCCTGGTGAAATAAAAGCAACGTTGAGCGAAATCGTAAGAACTGCTGAAAAGGCAGGATTTTCCAGTATTTGGGTTATGGATCATTTCTTTCAGTTAGAAATGTTTGGTGATGCTGCTGAGCCAATGTTAGAAGCGTATAGCACCCTGAACTTTATAGCTGCACAAACTAACCAAGTAAAGTTGGGTACATTAGTAACAGGAGTTGTTTATAGGCATCCAGGTGCTTTAATTAAGACTGTTACAACGTTAGATGTTTTATCAGGTGGAAGAGCATATTTTGGTGTGGGAGCAGCCTGGTATGAACGAGAAGCACGAGGATTGGGACTGCCTTTTCCGAAAGTTCAGCAACGATTTGAGATGTTAGAGGAAACCTTGCAAATTGCCAAGCAGATGTGGTCAGGAAAACGAGATTCATTCAACGGCAAGCATTATCAATTAGCTGAAACAATATGCAGTCCACAACCACTCTCAAAACCACATCCTAGGATATTGATAGGAGGAATGGGTGAGAGGAAGACTCTACGACTTGCAGCTCAATATGCTGATGCATGCAATTTGTTCACTTATTCTGGTCTTGAAGTGATCAATCACAAACTTAAGGTCTTGAAGAAACATTGTGAAACCATTGGAAGACCTTACGATGAAATAGAACGTACAGCGTTGGGTACTGCGAATTTATCCTCGGGAAATATGTCAACTGATGATGTAATTGGAATGTGCAAAGGACTGGCAAATGAGAGTATTGAACATATTATTCTCAACATGCCAAATGTAAATGAGATAACCCCACTTGAGAAGTTTGGAGAAGAAATCATTCCTGCTGTCGCAGACCTTTGAAATCATAAATAGTGAAAGAATCTTTCACATGGATTTTAACTCAGCGGAGTAAAGACACCTTAGACTGGATTTTAGGAAGTCGACAAAAATGACAAATAGTATGAATGAATATTCGTTCTACTCATTCTACTTCTCTTGAAGTCCAAAGCCACTCTCCATAAGTTCTAACAGTCTTGCAACGAATCTTGTAGCAGGAGCTCCATAAGAAACCTCCTCATCAAACATCACAGTTAGATTGAGGAATTCGCCGATATCTCCAGGATTGGTTGGGCCTCTTGATTTCCTTGCGATGCCTCCTAACGCAAACACAGCAGGATGTAAACCGACGGGTATCGCCCAACCCCCACCTTTTCCGAACATTCCTACAGCTGTTACCCCAACTGTACCCATCATTTTTTTCCTCAAGAATGGATCTGATCTGAATTTTCGCCAGAAGAGTTTTCTAAATAGACCTGGGAGACGACGAAGCCTACTATCTGAGGAAGATTTCCTTTTTCCAGAAACAATGCTCTCACCAGAGTCAGCTTTCTGAGCCTGACGGATCTCATCATGAATTTGTCTGAAACTCTTTTCATTTGCTTTACGGACACAATATTGAGTTGGAATCTTCCCCGCTTTCGTTTGTTTTTCAACAATCATTCCAACATCAACATCATCGAATATGACAAGCTTCTTTTTCCCTTTCCTGAGAGCTTGAACCTCTATATGTTCGCTAACTGCTTGACCAATACATTTTATCACCCAAGCTGTGAAAGACATCTTCTCCCCTGTTCTTTCTTCTCTCTCAGAAATAAACGTCCGAGCTTGTGTGACATCAACTTCGACTAGTCCATAGATGCGATGTTTTGGTGCCAAATTGTTAAGAAGCTCTATGGGTAAAGTGAATCTGTGTGTGATCTCCCTAAATGAAACATCATTCTTCTCTTTAGTTGTTTCATCTGATTTTTGATTTCCCAAATTCATGAAGAACATCCTCTTAGTCGGAACTGAATTAATGCTTGATATCATCAGGCACTTTCTTCGTAGGTTTGGGGTCATTGGTGAAGGGGATATTAAAATATGTCATCGTAATCTAATTGAAACCAAAAGAAACGTTGGCTAAATTGAATTGACAGCAGATAATTTGATTTCAGGTTTTGTAAAACCACAGTTTGAGTCTGTGAAAGATGTTTTTATCGAAAACTTCGAACAACGGAATGAGTTAGGTGCAGCCTGTTGTATCTATTACCAAGGAGATAAGGTAGTTGACCTGTGGGGCGGAATCAAGAATGAAGCTACCGGGGAACCTTGGGAAGAGGACACCATGGTACTTGTGTGGTCAACTACAAAGGGACTATCAGCCCTCGCAATGGCTCTTGCAAACTCTCAAGGATTGTTTGAATATGACAAACCAGTTTCGAAATATTGGCCAGAATTTGCTCAGAACGGGAAAGAAAGAATCACTGTCAGACAACTTATGGCGCATCAAGCTGGTTTGTACGCGTTTGATGAGCTAGGTGATAGGGAAATCATTACAGATCTCGATCGTCTTGCTGTGGTTCTAGCCAAGCAAAAACCAGCCTATGAACCAGGAGCGCGACATGTATACCATGCGTTGACATTAGGTTTCTACCAGAGTGAACTCCTACGAAGGGTTGACCCAAAAGGTAGAAGTCTTGGTCAATTCTTTCAGGATGAAATTGCTACTCCATTAGGCATCGACTTTTACATTGGTCTACCAGATGATATTCCAAATTCTAAACTTGCCCCACTTAGAGAAGTCAAATTCTCCTTTTCCGCCATGAAGTCAGCTGGTCTAGGAATGATTCTTTCCGCGATGAATCCTCGATCACCACTTCGACGTGCTTTGGTTGGGACTGAGTTTTGCCTTGATGATGATCGCATCTATACTCGGAATTACGAAGTTCCATCTGGGGGAGGTATAGGAACAGCTCGTGCAATTGCTCGTGCTTACAGTGTTTTTGCAACAGGTGGCAAAGAGCTAGGGATTCGTGAAGAAACGCTTCAGCAACTAATGGCACCAGCCATACCTCCTACACGCGGTCTGAAAGACGGAGCCTTCAAGATGAATACAAGTTATTCACTTGGGTTTGCGAAGGGTCTTCCAGAGAGCCCATTTGGATCTCCTAGCTCTTTTGGTATGCCTGGTACAGGTGGATCGTTTGGATATGCCGATCCGGAAGTTGGGATAGGTTATGGATATGTTCTCAATGGACTTGGGACATCATTCCCACATGATCCAAGAGATATCGCGTTACGCACTGAGTTCTACAGAGTTATAGGTAGATCCGATTTACTAGTCGGGAAATAGAGGGAGTCATGTAATCGGAGGTAGCGCTCGAATTGGTACAAGCTGTTTGTCGATTACGAAGATACTTGCTCATCTGCGGAATTATTTCTTCAGTTCTTTACGTTACCACCGATATTCTTGGAGGCATCATGTGGGGAAACTACGATTTTACTGCTCAATACGTTAGTGAATTGAGCGCGATTGGATCACCGTCGAGACAACTTGTTATTCCATTGTATGTTGTATACAATATTCTTGTAGTCGCATTCGTTGCAGGTGTCTGGCTACTTTCAAGTGGAAAACGCAATTTACAGATATTGTCCTGTCTACTCTGTGGTTATGTACTCGGAGGTTTGATAGGACTATTCTTTCCAATGGATCCTAATGAGCCAGGAACAGCATTTACCAATGCAATGCATCAGACTCTTGCTGGTGTAACTGTCCTCTTTATTTTACTGTCTCTCGCAGTTGGAGCTTCTATTCAGGGAAAGCGATTTGGGCTCTATTCATTAGGAACTATCTTGATTTACCTAGCATTAGGGTCCTTACCTTTCTTAGGAGTTACACAGGTTGAAGAAGGCTTACCAACACCGTGGCTCGGATTTGTCGAACGAATCATGGTCTATGGATATATGCTATGGATTGGAATTTTCTCTGCTCTTCTATTAAGAAGAGAGAGCTGTTTGAATTCTTAAACAACAGTGATTTAGTAGCAAATGTATAATAATGTTCAAACATTTGCCTCGTTATGTCAACCAATCGCGTGGAAGAAGCAAAGAAGATAATGGATGAACAGAGAGGTTCTTGTTCACAAGCGATATTCGCTACCTATGGTGTATACCTCAGTTCTGGAAAACTTGACTATGATACTTGCAGGAATATAGCATCTGGGTTTGGTGGAGGTATAGCTAGTAATGGAAATGTGTGTGGAGCTCTGACGGGAGCAATCATGG
>JBHLOX010000233.1:0-3250 GCA_048940045.1 Promethearchaeota archaeon | reverse complement strand
GCTGACTATTTCATGATAATCATAGGTGGTGCTGCAATAGCATACTCTCTTGTAACTTGGGTCCGAGCTGGAAAGCATAGGTTGCGATGGGCGGGGTTGACAAATCTGATCCTAGTTCTCGTTCTGGTAATCATTACCACATTGGATACCCTAAGCTGGGTAGTTAATCTTCAATCTATATTTCCAAGTATTCAGACACCAATCATTAGCCTAGGCCTAATCCTGGCAATCTTCTCGATTTACTCACTTTGGGCTATCCAGAGGAACTTCGCGCAACCACAGCGGTAGACATGGTGTCTGAAATGAATGATGGTACACCTACGCTAGATGAGCTCATTTCCCATATTCGTGAATTTGTGCAGGAACGGGATTGGGAGCAATTCAATAAACCAGCGGCTTTGGCCGTTTCAGCCTCTATTGAGATGGGCGAACTTCTAGAGCTGTTTCAATGGATGTCCGATGATGATGTCACAGAGGCTTTAAAGGACAAGAAGTTCACTTCTTCCCTTGCAAGTGAAATTGCAGATGTGATGGTCTACCTTCTACGCATCTGCGACAAGGCTGACATTGACCCAGCCAAGGCAATAATTGAGAAGATGAGGGAAAATACTGAGAAATACCCAATAGAAGAGTGGGAGGGTAAGGCTCCAAGTAAACTCAATCGGTCCTAACAAGTCGCGTGTAGAGATCTGGACGCCTATCTTTGATGAGATCATTCCTTTTGGTCATAGACTTGTTATCTGCGGCTAGCGGATCGATGTCCACATATGCAATTTCCACATCGATTCTAGATACTGAAGCCAGAATAGATCCACTTGTGTTAGTAATCTGAGAGTTGCCTGAGAATTCAACACCTCGCTCAGTGCCCACACGATTTGCTGTGGCAGTATACACCGAATTCTCGATAGACCGCGTTATCATTGCATCTTGACAATATGGAAGAACCAAATTGGCAGGATGTAGGATGATCTGCGCTCCCTTCAGGGTTAAGACTCTCGCAACCTCAGGGAATACCCAGTCAAAACAAATCATCACACCCAATTTCGCACTCATGAACTCCACTACAGGGGGCTCTTCATTACCAGCGGCAAACCAGTCCCATTCATTTAGAAATAGGTGAATCTTTCGATATGTAGTGATATGAGAGCCGTTGGCAAATACAGCAGCTGAGTTGTAGAATCCCTGGTCTGTCTGCTCGCATACACCAGCTACAACAAGACGGTCTTTCTTTGACCAGGAAAGAAGTTCTTTTGAAAAACCTCCAGAAGGAATTTCCTCTGCTACCGATTTTACCTCCTCTAAGCTCTCAAAGACATAACCTGAATTGCAGAGTTCTGGAAGTACAAGGACATCCACCTTTTTATCTCCGGCCTCTTTGAGCATCGATTTCAACCTTGAAAGATTCTCTTGAACCTCAAGGAGCAACGGTTCCATCTGTCCAACGGCTATCCTCATGCTGGATTCACCATTTTTCTATGGACTATGGTGTGCTTTGTTTTCTTCGGTCGAAAGGAGAATGAACTGCGCCTGTTTATACAGACGCTTTGTATTTAGAATTAGAATAAACCATTCTCCATAGCAGTCTGACAATCACAACTCGCTTTCTTGGGAATGTTCGTGATCATCTCGAAAGTCAATTTCCTGACCCTCTCAACATTTTCAGACATAGTTTTCAGAACCATAGCATGTGTGACGACCTCCTCAGCATGCACATCATAGTCTGTGGGCATTGAGATGTTCACAAAACAAATACCTGCTTCTCGAGCAAGTGCAGCCTCAGGATAGGCTGTCATTCCGATAACCTCCCAACCTTGGTTATGATAAAACATTGATTCCGCTCTGGTTGAAAATCTAGGTCCGTTTATGCAGACATAGGTACCTCCATCGTGAACCTTGTATTTTATTCCAGCAGCCGTATCAACTGCGACCTTCCGCAATTCTGGGCAAAATGGTTCTGCAAATGGTAGATGTGCGATTGTTCCTTCCTCAAAGAATGTATCCTTGCGAACACCCATTGTTCTATCAAAGAGTTGATCTGCTATCACGAACTCGCCCATTTTGACCTTTTCTGGTTGGAGACTACCAGTAGCCGCTGGACTGATGATGCGTTTGACTCCGAGAGCTTTCATCCCCCAGATATTCGCTCTGTAGTTGATCATGTGCGGAGCAATTGTGTGTCCTCGACCATGTCTTGCAAGAAATGCAAAAGTGCGACCCTTGACAGTTCCCAGAATGAAATTATCGGATGTCGCTCCGTATGGTGTGAACACCTTCACTTCGATTGGGTTTTCAATAACATCAGAGTCATAATTCCCTGAACCCCCGAACATCCCGATCTCTATTGGGAGTAGATCCTGCAGATCATCTGACTGGCTTTTGTCTACAGGGACTGCGGATAGTTTAGCTTCAAACGCCATTTTCTCTCTCCACCTATTTCTTCAATCGCCAAGCTTTGTCAAGTGGATACTCGATGACGCCAAGGTATCCCATATGTGCTTTGACTTTCGACAGCCTGTCATCAGAAAGCACGATATTGTTATACTCACGAAGATGTTTCTTCAGTTCCATCGTACTCATTTCTTTCACTTTTTCTGCTTCAAAGATCTTAGTTATGAGTGCCGACAGATCCTCATAGAAGTTCCATGGCCATATCTCCCAAGCCCAAGAAATCTCCACGCCGAAATAGTCAGGAACAAACTTAGAACCTGCGATATGCATCAATGTTGCACTTTTTACATCAGAAGCTCCCTGCTCCTTTACGTGTTCAACTGCCATGGTGAGACTCTCACCAGTATCGGTAATGTCATCAACTACAAGCACTTTCTTGCCATTTACATCTCCCGTGAGAGGACAGGTGAGTTTGGCTTTACCATCTTTTGTTGCTGTGACTCCCCAGTGATCTATCTTTACTGAGAAGAGATCTTTGACCCCAAGAAGGTCACAAGCAATTCTTGCATGAACCCATCCACCGCGTGCAATACCAACAATGGCATCTGGTGTCCATCCGGACTCCTTTATCTTGGTCGCAGTTTGGTATGCATAATTAGAGATATCATCAAAATCAAGTACATAGCATAATGACCCTTTAAGCTCCATAATAGTCAGCCACCGAGGTATCGACAAATTTCAGACTATGATAAAAAGATGTCCATACGTAATCGCTCGGAACAGTAATAGGGTGAAACACCTAGAACCGCATTTGAACAAACATGTCGAATGAGGAAAAATGTGTGGGCAAGGAACCTCGAAA
>JBHLOX010000232.1:0-3253 GCA_048940045.1 Promethearchaeota archaeon | reverse complement strand
ACCTGTGCTATTGGTGCGTACTATCAGGATGTCATGGACAGCCTCTTGGGTGTTGATGGTTTGAATGAGTTTGTAGTCTACATCGCTCCTGTTGGTAAGATCGGGTTGCTTGACGAGCTTGACCACGAGGCTCAGTTTAGAGCTAAATATGCCAGTTAGATGTTTGAGAACACTTAATCTAAGGTCTGAAGATTTCACGTGCCATGACACTCTATCTGTCCATAGCCACTCCACAGAAAGGACAGACAATACTCTTACCATCCTTGAGTTCTCTCACGGACTCAACAGGCAGCACCCCACCACATCTTGGACACAACCATGCACCAAGCTTCTGACTAATCTCATCAATTGCAGGCAAAATCATTGCATTATCCTCACTAGACATCCTGACCTTGCAGGTAGATCCCACTACTCCCGATCTTCCAGTTATTGTAATGTCTACACCGATGTTTTTCCTTGTATATTTCCCAGACGCCCAGCCACTGATGCTGATCTCTGTGTGTTCACCAACCTTGCCTGATGAGCTCTCCACCTCAAAGAAATTAGAGTTTCTTAGAATCCAAATAGTTTTTTCATGCATTTCTTCAGGAGTCCACTCCTCAACTCTAAGTGACTCTTCTCCGTGCTCAAATTCTGAAATTCTGAGCTTATAATCCTCAGGAGTTATACTCTCAGGATTTAGTAGGTCACAGACAGCACGAATTGTAAAGGGCTCAGTTGCCATCGAGTGAACTTCTCCCCTATGATCGACATAGGATACACTAGCTACGATATGCCCCTTCACACAGTCTTGAGTTGGCATGAACTCGAACCCAGGACTTCTGAAACCCTCCGGGTCAATCTTGTGTACTATTCTGCTAACCTCACCTTCCAGCTTCAGGCTGTCCCTTGGATATGATGATATAGTAACAGTAACATCCGTGATTACATTGGATGTGTTGTTCAGAACCTTGACCTTGAATCGGAATCTGTTGCCTACGTACTCAGCTCCTCTGAGCACTTGAACTCTGGTATCTGGCATTATTGCTGGTTCTTCAATTGCCCTTTCATATGGTGGAATCTCCTCAATGACCTTAAGGGGAGCCTCAGGTACAACAGTTTTCTTTCTTCTCTTACTCACCATGACGAATGTTACAATCAGAATGATTCCAACTCCTCCTACAAAAAAGCTTGTCATCAGAATGCCTAATGGTGGAGGGCCGCCTGTTGTAGCAACCAAGAAAACGACTATCACGTTATTCTCTGCATAATGACCATACGAATCACTCACAACTAGTTTATAGTTACGTTCCATACCTAACGATCCGGGAGGGATAGCGAAAGTTATTACTCGACTTGTGGGTGTACCTGATTCAACCACAACATCTTCCTCATAGATGCTGTAGGAGGTGGGATAACTACCGTGAACTGTCCAAGTCAGATTGTACCCTTCTGTGGACTCTGGTATTTCCAGTTTGTCCTGACCAACGATCAGTGGTACTAGGTCCGGTCTATTATTGACTCCAACAATCATCGAGTCACTGACAGAAGAACCGCTCGTCGCCCAAACAGTTAACGTCACGTCCCAAACACCAGGCGGGAAATGGAATAAATCAATGGTAATACCGCTTCCATTCCAATTTCCAGAATCGAAGAGCATGTTGTTTCGTTTCACCTCGTAGTATGAAGGATGTGCATGGGCGGGAAACCAAGTGATTGATTGTCCCTCGTCACCCTCATCAATGAAGACATCAGTTGGATGGTTGATTGTTGGCAGTTGGTCGGTAATAGTCGCCCATACTGTATCATAGGCATGGTGATTCTCATAATCCCAAACATCAAGCGTGAAATTGTGACGTCCAACCAAAACGCCGCTGAGTAGGTACGTGAAATCAGAATCCGGATTGAACCACAAACCTGCCTCTACCTGCGTACCGTTCTTTAGGATTCTGTACCCCCCAGGATCAACATCATATGCTTTCCAGACGATTGCTTCTACCTCCCCATAGAAGTCCATCTCGAAATCAGGAGGACAGTCTATCATTGGAATTGTCGGGTCGTATAACTTTGGATGGTGGTCTATGCTACCGGCTGGTCCACTAATAGAATACCAACCAGTCCCAAGGTAGTCGCTCCAATAGTTGCCTTGTGAAACTCCATCGTCCCAAAGGTTGCTTGTACCACTGTCCCGCACAATACTGTGGACGAATGTGTTGTTCACAACAGAATGATTAGAGCCAGTTAATACAAGTCCGTCCCCATAGCAGAATGCGAACATATTGTCTGTTATAGCAAGACCTACCGACTGGGCATTTTCTTCTAGTCCGGTATCACAACTCCACATACAATTCCCATGAATCTTGATGTCACTAGAGTCTGGAATATGGATGCCACGACCATTTCTCTCAAGCGTATTATTCGCAACTATGCCATGGGAACAGTGATTGATGTCTATTCCATATCTCCAGTTCGCAATGCATGTAGAATCACGTATTGTGATGTTGTTTGATTCTTGGAATGAGAGACCGTACTCTGTATCACCACATGAAACGTTGCTCAGTGTGACATTGTTAGACCACTCAATAAAGACACCTGCTGTAAGGCTTTCCTTTGTAAAGATGTTCTCTATAGTTCCAAAGCTTAGGTATGCTAGACGAACACTGTAGGAAGCACCAATCAGGTAACAATCACGAATCACAAAGTATACTGTGGTCCCCGTGATTGATATCGCTGATTCTGCATCAGTAAGAATCTCCAGTCCCGAGATTACAAATGGGTTGCTTCTTGTACCATTTCCCAACCATCCCTCTGCTTGGGCGGTTGAGTTGAATTCAGAGTCACCGTTTATCAAAATTGGATCTTGGGGAGTATATTCAGAAAGCGTATGAACCAGCATTGATTTGGCGACGGGATCATCCAAGGCATCAATAGAATCTCTTTGATACACACTCTGTGTTTGATAACCAATTGTAGATGTTTCTCTGGTGAGGCATGCGAACTCATCGCCAGCTACTACCATCTCCTCCAAATCGTTTGGGCCTAGGTCTGCTATCTCACAGATTGTTATACCCATAATCAGTATCGTAAATAATAGGACGTCTTTTGCCCAAACTTTCCTAAAGTCAACCAAGGTGAAACACATTAGGTAAAATGCAGTGGTTTGGTAAAAGAAATGTCATAATGTGCTACAGCTCAGTTTCTTCAAACCCTATTTCTGAAAATGGAAGTTTGATTTGTGAATAAGAAAGAGTGCGGGAGAGAGGAAACGTCTCTC
>JBHLOX010000075.1:0-13210 GCA_048940045.1 Promethearchaeota archaeon | reverse complement strand
GTATCTGCTTCATCCGCTCTGAAGTAAGCTTTCTTCTTCATGCTAGGTTCAGTTCCTGTGCGTGGTAAAAAGCTGCATCACATAGGTCCATAAAAAGGCTATGAATCCTCCATATTTTTCCCCAAACAGGTCCATAACTAAAAGTTAACTGTGTTAAGCCCCATGTTTGTGAAAAGTAACCAGAACCCCATGTATTCTTTCAATGTGAAATTATCAGAATTAACTACTGGATGCTTCTACTAGACGTTGCTTTATGTCACGTACTGCTAGCATTCCAGGAGAATTAGGATCAAGGTCAATAGGTGCCACTCCCTTTCGGTCTGCTTGTTTGATTGATTCATCTAAGGGGACTATCCCTAACAGAGGAATACCTTCGCTTATAACCCAATCACGGATCATGGATTCATCATCAGGAGTCGCGACTTTATTACCAACCGCAAAGACCCGTCCGACATCAATATCTTGTGCAAGAGTCCTTATCTTTCCAAGAATATCAAGCGAACGACGACCCGGTTCTGCGACAACAAGTAGTGCATCCATTCCCCTTGTGGTACCTCTACCAAGATTCTCGATACCTGCATCCATGTCCATCACAAATGCTTCATCAGTTCCTAGGATAAGATGACGCATGAGCGTCTTGAGAAGAGTTGCCGATGGGCACATACATCCTGAACCTCCTATCTCAACTGTCCCTGCTACAAGGAGGCTCACATTATCAGGGCCCCTAACTGCAAATTTCTCCGCGAGGTCATCAACTCGAGGGTTCATCTTGAAAAACCCAGTATAACCCTCCATTCCCTCAATTTGCAGTCTCTCTTCAACAAGCGTTTCATTCTCTGTCAGAGGAACTATTTGTTTTGCTTCATCAGGCGGGATGCCAAGAGCTGACCAAAGTGTGTAGCTTGGATCCGCGTCTACTGCAAGTATCTTGAGTCCATCTCTTCCAAGGAGTCTCGCTAGTGTTCCTGCGATTGTTGTCTTACCAACGCCTCCTTTTCCAGCAACAGCAACCTTCACTCTTCTTCTCTCCATTCTATGTTTTCTTCTTGCGAACAAGCTCATGTATTTTCATTAATACCTCACTGATTGTGCCTTCCTCACTACTTGCTGACCATTTCTTGAATGCGATTTCATTCATGTCCACTCTCGTCATTGAACCAACACCTGCGATGACAGTATCTCTTGCGTGGATCGAAACCGTGGATTTCTTGTCTGTCAGACCTCCCGGAGACCCAATATAGACAATCTTTGTTCTTGCGAGAGCTTTTGCTGCGGGACCTGGTAGGTTTGCTAGAGCATCATCACTCACAACAAGCGATGTGTCAAACTCTCCTGAGGTTATTCTCTGAAGCAGATCTGTTCCTGATTTGTTCTTGATCACTCCCATCGTGTTTGATTCGACGAACATTGGAAGGGCATATGCTTCTTTTCCACTGTTTCGAAGTGTATCCACAAGCCTTGAGATTCCTGCAAGGTTTGCCTTTTGATTTCCTGAGTTGATTATTCCCCCACCGTAGAATATGACTGTGCAGTCTGATTTCTGCAGCCCGTTTACGAAACCAATTAGTTCGCTCCCAGCAATCCCGAGAACCTTATCTTTGATCACCGACATGCCTTCTAGCTCTGAGATAATTGTGTCTATCAGTTCGGAGTCAGAACCAACTGGAATAATGAGTCTATGATTTGCCATTTTCATTGTTTCAGTCTGTCGTACATCAACAACTCCAATAGCTCGACTTTCGATACCCTCTGGAATTTTCTCTCCTCGTGGCAAGACGGCAAACCTGCTAGGGTGTCGGTGGAGACTTTCGGAAGGGTCTGAACCCCAATAGATAATGAACTCTCCATTGTTTCGAACATATTCTAGATCAATTTTTAATCCATGAGAGTTGATATCATGCGACATTACTTGCATAGGTCCTAATTCAGTGATTGATCCGAAGTTTCCCTTGAGGGTTGATGCAAGTTCCACTCCTTCTTTGATAGCTTCGTTTGAAGCATGCGTCCACCCATACAGGATCGGATTCTCAGCGTTTACAAGAATATCAGCAGCCTTCTCCAGTTGTTTCTCTGCAGATCCGATTTTATGATTGAAGGCAGTCTCCAGGTGCGCATGACCCAGTCGACAGAAGCCTAAGGAACTCACACTCTTTCCTGATACCTCAGCAGCTACATCGTCACAAAGCAAGGAACATCCATTACAGACAATATTCTCCATGCAGAATCACCTACCAAATCTCGATAGCATCAGTACAGCAGTATTGTTCACAGACACGACAATTCAACCTGTCAGGTGGAAATCTCCGGCACTTCTCTAGATTGATTATCTTACTTATGCCATTCTCAACCCTGAAAACTGTGTCTTTACTCATGGCAGCCTTTCCTTCGCTTGTGGGTGGTTCTGCTGCAACATCGACTGGGCATACCACAACACAATTGTTACACCCAGTGCACTTGCTCTCATCAAGCTTGATTCCAGTTGCTTCCGCAGAGAGCATAGGGGCGACCATCTCTCTGATTTTCTCAAGGTTCTTCTCAAAGCCTGATTCAAGAAGCGGAGGGCAATCTTCAGGCAAGATGTCTCCCAGTGCAAGCTTCGTGGCAAACGCCATACAAGTTTTAGGTTCGCAAAGGCGGCAATTGGTCTTTGGCAATAGATTGTAGAGTTCCATTGGATTTAGCTTCAAGTCGATATATCTCCAAAGTGATGATTGTTGCCAGCTTGGTTGTGTTTTCAAGATTTCATTTCCCAAAAAGAATGATACGGTATGGTCGAAGGCAGTGAACTCATAATATCAATACCATATGGTCACACTTATACCCACATACATGAAGCTCATCAGGTTGAACAACAATAGTAACACAAACAAACAGATAGCTATCGTCCCAGTGACATGTGATACTCATCGGTGGAAGCAGTGACCCGCAAAACGAAAAGTAGACAAGGGAAGAAAAAACAAGCTGACAAACTAGCTGTCTTTTTGTGTCGCTGTGGTTCGAACATCTCCGATACTATTGATATTGATTCCTTACGAGAGAAGTATGAGTCTCAGGGAATCCCTCTTGTCGATGTAGATGACCACCTCTGTTCGGAACAGGGTGTTAATGACCTCATCGAGAAGGTAAAGAAGAGCAAAGCAAAGCGAATCGTCATCGCTGGTTGTTCACCACATCTCCATAGAGAACTCTTCTCAGATGCAGTGAGAGATGCTGGAATTGACCCGGGACACTTGCACATGGCAAACATACGCGAGCAGTGTAGCTGGGTTCATTATGATGATTCTGAAGCTGCAACGAAAAAGGCTGCAGCTATCATTGACACTGGAATTGCGAAAGTTCGTGGTTCAAGTCCAATCCCAACTCAGAAACTTCCCCTGCTAAACCGTGCGATGGTTATAGGAGGCGGTGTTGCAGGAATAACCAGTGCATTAGAGCTTGCTGATGCAGGTATTGAAACTGTGATTGTGGAACGAGAAGGTTTTCTTGGTGGTCACATGGCAAAGTGGGACAAGCTCTTCCCGACCTTTGATTGCAGCATCTGTATCCTTGGGCCACTGATGGCACGACTTGCAAGACATGAAAATATACGTATCTTAACGCTTGCCGAGGTGGTTGATGTTCGTGGCAATGTTGGCCACTATCGAGTCACAGTAAAACAAAGACCTAGATATGTTGACATCGATTCCTGCACAGGATGCAATCGGTGTATCGAGGTTTGTCCGGTTGAGATTGCTGATGAATACAATAATGGCCTTGGGAAACGCAAAGCCATGGTACGACCATCCATTGATGCAGTCCCAATAGCACCCTATATAGATCCAGAGAACTGTAACGGTTGCCAATCATGCGCTGGAGTCTGTGAACCACAGTCACTACGATACGACGAGATTGGCACAACAGAGGTTGTCGAAGTCGGCGCTGTTATTCTTGCCACTGGCTTTCAACCATTCGACCCAGGAATTGTAGAAGAGTTTGGATATGGTCAACACCCTGATGTTATCACTTCACTCGAGCTTGAGCGACTTGTGAACCCTGAAGGTCCAAGTGGAGGAAAACTAGTCCGACCTTCTAATGGAAAACCACCCCGAAATATAGTCTTCGTACCGTGCGTAGGTAGTCGGTCGCATAGGTTTAATCGACCATATTGTAGTAGAGTTTGTTGCACCGCGGCAGTCAAAGAAGTGATACAAGTCAAGCAACAACTACCTGATTGTGAAGCATACGTGTTCTACACAGATATGCGGACGTTTGGCAAAGGACAGGAGGAACTCTATGTCCGGGCAGCTGATGAGTATAATATCAACTTCATAAGAGGAACAATTGGAGAGGTCGTCCACGACCCGGTTTCAGACATAATCACTGTCAGAGCTGAGGACACACTCGCGCGGCGATTACTTGAGTTTAAAGCCGACCTAGTTGTGCTCATGATAGGCATGGATGCAGAGCCAAGTAATGTGGTCCTCTCAAGAATGTTCAAGACTCCACTTGATGAGAATGGATTCTTTCTAGAGCAACACCCCAAGCTTGGTCCAAGCACTACTGCGTCAAAAGGGGTATTTCTGGCTGGTGTTTCTCAAGGTCCAAAGGACATTGCAGATTCAGTTGCTCATGCTGGTCTTGCAGCATCAAAGGTGAAGACACTCCTCACATCAGGAGATATCATCACTGAAACCTGTATTCCATCCTTCAATGAGGAACTCTGCATCAATTGCAGACTATGTGAACAGATCTGCACACCAAAAGCTATCAAGTTCAATGAGCACAATTACCCGGATGTTGACCTCGCTGCGTGTCGTGGATGTGGTGCTTGCGCAGCCGCATGTCCCTCCGGTGCACTAGATCTGCCCTGTTTGTCAAACGAACAACTTGAGAGTGCCACAAAAGCTGCAATCGAGTTTAATCCTCTGAAACCAGCCATTGTTGGCTATCTATGTCGATGGTGTGCATACACTGCAGCAGACCGTGCTGGAACCGCTCGGATGAAATATCCACCCAACATCATTCCCATTCAAGTACCATGCACTGGACGACTCAATGTTGACACTTTACTCACAGCATTTGCAGAAGGCGCTGATGGTGTCGCTGTCATGGGTTGCCATATCCAAGACTGCCACTACAGATCAGGTGCTCGCTATGCTAAAGATCGGACCAACAATATGCGGGAAATTCTCGAAGTCGCTGGCATCGATGGGCGTCGGCTGTATTTTGGCAGTGCGTCGGCATCAGAAGCGGATAGCTTTGCTGAGCAGATAACCCAGTTTGTGAATGAAATAGTCGAACTTGGGCCACTAGGTAAAGAAACACCCGCCAGTTTTGTCAGAAAGCAAGATGCTGAAGAGGTAACTGGGAGGTGATCTTACGGACAAGCCGGGTGTGACGATTGGAGAGAAACCGGTAATCTCAATGGATGTTGTTGATGGAAAAATCCGTCTGAACTGGAAGACTTCACTTCTCTCTAGAACCCTTGACCATGAGATTTCTAAGTGTGTGGGATGTAGCCTTTGTTTACCATGCCCCTGGGAAGCAATTACACTTGGACCAGTGCAGGAAACTGCTTCCGGACGCATTGAGGGAGCCCCTTTGGTTAATGTAGATCCAGACCTCTGTACGTTTTGTGGTTTGTGCGATTCCTCATGCATCTTTGGAGCCTTTGATGCAAAATATGAGGGTGAGGGGGCTGTTAATGAGTTTTTGAGGATATCAGGAACTCATGATATTGATGAAGAAAAATGCGCCCCATGTTTGTTATGTGCAAAGGTTTGTCCAACTGACTCTCTTGATGTAGAGGTTAAAGTCGATCACAAGAAAGCCTTAGTGACCTACAAAGGGGAAGAGTCAGCAAAGGGAACAATTAAGGTGGATGAGGACAAGTGTTCCTATTGTGGTCTTTGCGAGCTCTTGTGCCCGGAGGCTATCAAAATATTTTGGTCTGATGAGGTGAAACCACCTGACTTTAGACCAGCTGTTGGTATCAGAGTTGATGAGGACTACTGTGATTATTGTGGTTTATGTCAGGACATCTGTCCAGATGATGCGATTGAGGTCAAATGCACAAAGTCGAGTGATCGTGAGATCAAACAACCTACTATAACTGGAACACTAACTCATAATGACGAAACCTGTGTGAAGTGTGGACTATGCGCAACAGTATGCCCTTACGAAGCTCTGAAGGTAGAGAAACCATTCGCAGGCGAGGTCAAGATACCCCAGCTTGAAAAGTGTGACCCCACCGGTTGCAACAACTGCTTCAATATCTGCCCAGTTGATGCAATCTATCCTACAGGGACAGCAGATAAGATTGACATACTTGACCACTGTGTTTACTGTGGTGCATGTGAACATTCTTGTCCATATGATGTCCTAGATGTTCATCGAGAAGGATACCTACTTGACGAGTTAGAGCGTGAGAGAGAATGGGAACGAGCACGCAAACTTTTCTTTGATGCTGTGATAGGCAGAGACCCACCACCAAGTGGTCTCTTCGAGAGAGAGATAACTGTCAAACATGTCGAGAGACCTCTAGTCAAGAGTTCCACCCGAAAAGACTGGGCATCTGAAGACGGCAAGCGTAAAAGCGCTATGATGTCTGCTCAACATGTTAGAGAGATGTTGAAAAAGAATCCCCGGTTACATCTTCAGTTTGAACGCGGGAACACCGACAAGGTAGTTGAGAAAATCAAGAGCTCTCAAGAAGTTGCTCAAGAGGAGTGACTTCACCATCACTTCGTGTGACAGTTACTGAAACTCCATGAATCTGTGGAGGTGAACCATCCTCCGGGACTGATATAAGAGCGAGTGCCCAGGGGCCATATGGCACAATTGCGGAACCTTCCGTGACCTTCTCATCACCATAAGCAGCAACCACGATTGATCCTGCCTTTGATTTAATGTTTGCATGACCTCCGTCCTTGAGACTAAGCCGCTGTAGGTCTCCCTTACTCAGGTTCACTCTAGCTGCACTGTCAAGGAACTCCTTTGACAGTATATCCTTGGCAGACTCCACATCTGCCTCAAAAGAACGGGCAACGATGAGTTTGAGGTCAATATGAGGGAAAAGGAAATCTCCTAATGCCATATTACAACCTTCCTGTGTCATGAGGGATTCGGGTCTCATATTATGTTTCTGCTATCACTGTTATTAATGATGAGCCGCAATCAGCACCCTTTTTTAACATTGCAACGTCAGGTTGGTAATTCATAGGTGGAACCTTTGCGAATCGGAACGATATATGGCGACGTGTTCGCGGAACGTGTGATAGGGAATCTAATCAATTTCAAATCTTTCTGCGAAGGATGTGAACCGGTTTGCGCTGAGTGTAGAAGCGGTTATGGTTCGTATGTCGGTGACATTGTTGGGATACATCCCACTGATCCACCATCTCCAACTATGATCGAAGACCCTGATGCATTCATCAAGAATTTGAATCTAACTCCGTGTGACCTTCTTCTAATTGTTGCTATCCATCATGATATTCTTGCAGCTGTTGATTTGCTTGTTGAAGCAACTGGCGCAAAGGCAGTTATTGTACCGATAGAAGACCCCACATGGGTGCCTCCTGGTCTGAGAGCACAAGTGAAAGAAACCTTGGACAGTATAGGCATCGAATCAGCTTTTCCAAAACCTTTCTGTACGCTCGAGCCCGGAGAAGGGAAGCTGATCGATGAATTCATTGAAACCTACAAAGTGGGACACCCAATCCATTATGTAGACATCAAAGATGATTCCATTGCAGAGATTGGACCTGTGAGATCTGCACCCTGTGGTTGTACTTGGTACGTTAGTCAGAAGGTTAGAGGTAAATCAATCAAGGATACTGATGCATTATTTGATGAGATTGCCAAAGCACATCACTCATATCCATGTACAGCTTCAATGGCAAAAGATAGAGAGTACGGTGATGCCTTACTCCATATTGCTGGATACAATGCAAGACAAGCAGTCTGTGATGCAGTTGGCATTAATGACTGCAAATTCTCTCATGAAAAGAGTTGATAGCAATGCCTGATGACATTCTAGAATACTGGTCAAGTCTCTCTCGTGAACTAGCTGCTAGATTCAATGTAGAGGAAGTCAAAACAAGTTCTGAATGGTGGAGTTGGGACAACTTCGGTGAAGAGATCCGGACTCTCCGAAATAGGTTTAGTATTGGAAACAAATATGTTGACATCCTGGGTCTGAGGTTGGACTTTGAAACCGGGGAAACCTATGATACGATTGCAGACAAACCAGCTCACACCAGTCGAATTATACCCCTCCTCTACTACCATAGCAAGGCAAAGGATGAAGGGATTGCAGGTGAGTGGGTGAAATTCAATTCCCTCAGTGGATCTTGGGCATGCAGGTATGCATATGATGAGGAAGACATTGGACGGCTCACAGAAGCATATACCAAGTACAAAGAGAACCTATTCATTGCTCTTGAACGTCTTGGAGCAAAACGCGTTGATTTTGGTGATGCAGGATTCGAAATATCCTTTCTCCCGATGGTTAAGGTTCTATTAGTCTTCGAAGATGCTGATGAGGAGTTTCCAGCCAGTGTGAGACTACTCTACGATAAGAACTCAATCTTCTATATGCCTCACGAACAGCTGGGCGACATCAGTTGGTTCCTAGCTAGTCGTGCCCTTAAAGCTCTTGGGTAGTAAATAATCTGGAGAGTGCATAGCAACCTTACTGAGGCCGCTATTGCACTAATTCTTGCTCCAGCAAAGCTACTTCTTGAAGTGAGGAATGATCTCCTTACCTATCTGCTTTATCGCATCACTCTTCTTAGGACCAATTGGCGAACCAACAACGAACTGCGTCACGCCAACCTTACCAAGGTCCTCGATTCGTTTGATGCACTGGTCCTTGTTTCCGACCACTGCAAAAGCATCAATCATCTCATCGGTAATAGCATCAGGCAAATCCTTGAAATTCCCTTCTCCAAGGAGTGCACGAACCTTGTTACAGGCATCCATGTCTAGGTCATGCCTCTCTAGTACAACATCTGGTGAGCCTGCGACAATGAAAGCAACGACGATCTTAGCATCACCCTCGAGGGCTTCTTCTCGGCTCTTACCAATGCTAAATGACGCATATGCAGTGACATCAATCTCCTTGAGGTCCCGACCTGCTTTTTCAGCACCTTCCTTGATCTTTTCCATAGCAAGATCAAAGTCTTTGGGGTGGCTTGCATTGATTAGAATGCCATCTGCAACCTGCGCAGTTTTACCCAACATCATTGGACCTTGAGCGCCAGCATAGATGGGTATCTTGGGAGCCCTCTTTAGAGGTTTATCACCCTTCATAATGGGTTTTCCGTCATCACCCATGACTTCCTCTTTCTTTACTATGGCAAGCTTTGCCCGCTTTACATTGAAGACCTTGCCATCATGCTTGAACTTGTCACCAGCAGTTAGTGCTTGCATGTACTTGATTGCTTCAATCACTGCAGACACTGGTTTATCCCACTTGATGCCAAGAGCCTCAAGAGTTACCTTATCCCCAGCTCCTATACCAATGACAGCTCTTCCATTGCTGAGCTCATTGATTGTCACTGCTGCCGAGGCAGTTAGTGCAGGACTTATATGGAATGGGTTTGTGACACCCGGTCCCATCATTATCCTCTCAGTATTCAAAGCAAGAGCTGTGAGTGTAGCCCAAACATTTCGATTGTTATAATGATCAGTTATCCAAACATTGTCAAAGCCAGCCTCTTCCGCAAGCTTTGTCCACTTGAGAAGCTTCTCAATTGGTTTGTCTGGCACGAATTCAATTCCTATTCGCATTAAATAGCACTCCTTCCAAATCCGTCTTGTATAATCGCCCTAGAATAAGTTATCGGACAACAGAAAATTTCTGTATTGGTCACTTAGATATCCTAACTCACTGAGTTATATCATCATCTTCCTGCATCAACAACCTTTGATTCTTGGTCAACATATGGTGAATGACCGCGATCTCATATCAGAAACTGATCCCTCAATGGTCATGATGATGGGTTGACTCATCAATATCTGGTAGCAGGAATGTAAATAGTCTGACGTACTCTATCCCTTTTAGTCCCGACACTTTGTTCGCGAACTCTTCGATAGAATTCCGGCTTCCCTTTAGTGTGATTATTTCTAGACAATGACTATGCGTGGCATGGACATGGACCGTGGATACTACTTGAACGTGTGCGTTATGTTGTGTTCTAATCAAATCAGTCATTAGTTTGGGTTTGTGTTGATAGACGATGTTCAGACTGGCCATTGTGTTCTCTTGGTCAGATTCCGTACTCCAATCAAACTGGGAAATATACTCCCTCATGGCATCACGAATCGCCTCGGACCTACCAACATATCCCTTCTTTTCAACTAGTTTGTCGAACTTTTCCAACAAATCTCCTGGAATTGATACTCCAAATCTCTTGAGAGCCAAGATGCTACAAACCACCATGAATAGTAACACGATTTCATCAGAAGTAACACACTTAAGTAATTTTTCTTGTAAAGGAGTATTGGTACGGTGAGTGAAACATGCATGTTCCTGATGGTGTCTTGCCTCTTTGGGTCTATATCCTTTTCCTGATAATAAGCCTACCAACACTTGGATTCGCAATTCGCAATGTCAATAGACGGTTTGATGATAGATTGACCCCCTACATGGGTGTACTCGCCGCAGTAATCTTTGCAGCACAATTTGTGAATTTCCCTGTTCCACCTGCTAGTGGACATCTCGTTGGCACAACTCTTCTCGCTGTGATGCTGGGGCCTTGGGCCGCAATGGTGATAATGGCATTAGTCCTATTTGTGCAAGCATTATATGGCGATGGTGGACTAATTGCCTTTGGGCTCAATTTCTTCAATATGGGCATCTTAGGTGCAATCTTTGGATGGGGGATTGCATTAGTCTTTTTCAAAGGACTCACTAGAATTCAAGATGAAAGGATTTCTGTTCTTATTGCAACTGCATTTGCTGCTTTCATCACAACATTGGGAACAGCTTTTATTTTGGGTCTTGAGCTACTAACTATTCCTGGACTAAGTATTGAATTTGTGTATATCATAACAGGTATTCATGGATTTATCGCTCTTGGAGAATCTATTCTCACATTTGTAATTCTCCTCTACTTTATCAAAGCCAAGCCAAAGATGATTGCATTCCTGAAAGATAGCGATACTGGGAAAGCACTAGATAGAAGACCAATAGTCGAGCCCTTAGCAACAACAGGGGAGGGGTTCTAATGGATAGAAACACTGTTGTGAGAGTAATAATTCCTGCCTTAATCGTATTATTTGCACTCATTTCAGTCCTGATCTTGACTGGTTTTGCTTCTGAGAATCCTGATGGATTTGAATGGTCTTTATTTGAATGGGCTGGAATCACAGAGCCTGAAAGTGGATTTGGAGGTATCTTTGCTTTTCTCGGTGAAGGACCTCTCGTGGATGTTGTGACAGGTGGAATAGGTATTGTTTTGATACTGATAATTGCCTACCTTTTCTTCAGGTTCACCTCTCGCAGAACGGAATGAAATACAACATCAATTCTGCAAAGATACGTTACCAAATGGAAAAATGGAGAAATCGAAAAATGGCGAAATTCCTACTGCCTTTCCGCGAAGGCAGAGCAAATCTGCAAAGGTTTTCGTCAACAGCAGTCTTGCTGTTCACCATTGCCATTGGTGTTTTTGTAGCTATACAATCAAATCCATTTGTGGTACTTTCTATTCTGTTGATGATATTCTTTGGAGGAATCATTTCGCGTACACGTTGGAAGGTGGTCCTCTCACTTGCTGCACGATTTGAGATTCTAATTTTATTCTGGATATTCCTGATGCCTTTCATCTATGGAAGCACGGTGATTTTTTCATTTGTATTGCCGTGGGGAACTTTGAATGCTTATCATGAGGGTTTTTCACTTGGAATACTTATAGGACTTAGAATGACGACAATGATGATTCTTTTCATAACAGCTTTGTCACATATGTCCCTTACTGAGTTTATAGGAGCACTAAGAACACTAAGAGTTCCAGTTAGCATTCTAGGTTCTCTGCTGATAATGCTGCGATATATTCCACTCTTTATGACCGAAAGAAAGCGTATGCAGGAAGCTCAACACTTGCGAGGATATAGTCGAGGTAAAAGGGTTGAACGAATAAAGTCGTTGGGTTATCTTGTTGGGACAACCATCAATCGCTCCTTTGATAGAAGTTTAACAGTCTATGAAGCTATGAGCCTTCGTGGATTTGGGAGAGGAACAATGGTGTCTGGAAGTGGATTCAGACGTTCTGATGCTCTACTCCCCTTCCTATTGCTTGTCTTTATTCTAAGCCTACCTTTTCTAGTTTCAATAATAATGGAGGTCTTAGTACTATGACCTGTGCAATCGATATTAATCATGTATTCTTCAGATATGATGAGTTCAAGATGGAGGACATCAAACTCCAGCTTCATGTAGGAGAACAAAAAGCTCTGGCTGGTCTGAATGGATCAGGTAAAACCACTTTGTTCAAGCTTCTTCTTGGTCTTCTTGAACCAGACTCTGGTGATATCTACATCTTTGACAGGAAACTCACTAGGGATAATCTCTGGGAGATTCGACAGGATGTTGGGTTCCTCTTCCAGAATCCCGATGATCAACTCTTTGCACCAACAGTCTGGGATGATGTTGCATTCGGGCCCAGAAACCTGGGTCTATCGAAGGAGGAGGTCGAGGACAGAGTCGAGTGGGCACTTGATAGAGTTGACATGTCTAAGTTTTTGAACCGACCAGTGAACCAAATGAGCCACGGTCAGGCGAAGCGAGTAGCTCTTGCTGGAATCATCGCCATGCGACCCAGTATCTTGATTCTTGATGAGCCATTCTCAGGGCTTGACTTCAAGATGATTACTAAAATGATTGACATCATTCAGAAACTAAGACAGGATGGGGCTAGCATCTTCTTTACCACCCATAACAGCTTCTATATAGAGAACTGGTCTGACTCGGTTGCTGTAATAAAAGAGGGTCGGATTGTCTACGATGGTCCCACAAAGGAAGCAATGAGAAGTAAAGCAGTCACTGAGAATATCGGGGACTGGGGACGCCTCAGAGAACAGATCGTGTCCAATCGGAGCTCATTTCTAGAATAAGTTCGATATGGTTAAAAGGCACTTCCTAAAAATGCCAGTTCGAATGCGGAGGTTGCCAAGCCAGGTTAAAGGCGCAGGGCTCAGATCCCTGTCTCGTAGGAGTTCGCGAGTT
>JBHLOX010000007.1:0-48479 GCA_048940045.1 Promethearchaeota archaeon | reverse complement strand
TGGACTGTGCATGCTGTTCCCCACTCATCAGGTATATTCTCGATGCGTCTATAGGCAACTGCACGATTCCCGCCCCAGCTTTTGAAGACGGCACCAATTGCGGCCCAGAGTTGTTCATAGGGATCATCTGGAAATTCCTTTCCTAGTGTTTTCCTGATTGCATCCTTGTACTCGTTACACAACTCCTTCAGATGTTCCACTTTCAGACAGGTGTCAGTGAGACAACCAACCTCCTTCTTCTTTCTCTCCAATATTCGCTCAAGTTGTGCTCTAATTCCATGACCCTCATCTACTTCAATACCCTCTGCTTTCTCCATCACGACATCACTATACATTGTGATAAGCCGTCTGTATGAGTCATAAACGAACCTCTCATTCTCGGTGACCTTAATGAGACCTGGTATTGTGGAGGTTGTTAATCCCACGTTAAGCACTGTTTCCATCATTCCAGGCATTGACTGCCTGGCTCCAGAACGACAAGACACCAGAAGTGGATTCTTGCTGTCCCCAAACTTCATGCCCATGTAGTCTTCAATTCTCTTGAGTGCTTCCTTGGCTTCTTCTTTGATACTGTCACCTAAACCACCTGAGGCAAGGTAGAGATTACAGACTTCTGTAGAGATTGTGAAACCTGGAGGAACTGGGAAACCAAGCAGAGTAGCTCCAGCAAGGGAAGCTCCCTTACCACCCAACAAGTTCTTCATAGAACCGTCACCATCGGCTTTCCCTGCACCGAAAATGTACACATGTTTTTCTTTACTCATCTTATCTTAACCCACCGATATATGATTCAAGGCAAGTAACTGGTCCAAATCGAAAGGCCAGATTCAAGGCAGCATAGTGCTAATTGTCAATTAGAGATGTTCTCCTCTCTAAGTTAGGACACATTTCACTATGGTGCATTATTAACCTGTCTGTAGAGGCGTATTGAGTCAAGCCGAAAGCCTTTTTCCATAGTACGTTTGGTTCAGTGTGACTTCACTAGAGGACTGAATAATGATTGACTTGACGATGAATGAAACTCAGCTCGAAAGGACCGTCGAACGATGTCGCGAGCGAAACATTGTGATTCCGACATTCGAACAGATGAGAGACCCCAGTAAGACCCCTGATAGAATCAAAGATGAACTCAGGGACATCGCTCTTTGGGATGTAGTTCCGCAGAATCTTTTCCGAATCACGTGGAAAAATGAACCTGTTGATAGCGGCGGTCTCTTCAGAGGAATAGCAAACTACCTAGAGATTCCTCCTGAACTTACTGGGGTTGAAGCCCGAATCATTGCCCTTGTAGGTAAGTGGTTCCCAACGGGAGCTCACAAGGTGGGTGCCACATTTGGCTGCTTGGTTCCTCCATTGGTCACTGGCCAATTCGACCCTACTTTTCATCACGCCGTCTGGCCATCAACCGGGAACTACTGCAGAGGTGGGGCTTACGATGCAACATTGTTAGCGTGCGAGTCAATAGCCATTCTCCCAGAAGAGATGTCTCAAGAACGCTTTGATTGGCTCAAGACAGTTGCTGGAGAGATCATTAAAACACCAGGTAGTGAATCCAATGTCAAAGAGATATATGATGAAGTAGCAAGGATCAAAGCCTCCCGAGAAGATGCATTCGTCTTCAATCAGTTCAGCGAGTTTGGCAACTATCTCTGGCACTACGACATCACTGGACATGCAATGAAGGAAGTTCTGGACAAAGAACTAGGAACCGATACTTACCAGGGTCTCTGTCTGACCACTGGTTCAGCTGGGACCATCGGGTGCGGTGACTTCATGAAGCAGGTCTATCCGGCATCCAAGATTGCAGCTGGTGAAGCTGTTCAGTGTCCAACTCTATGGCTCAATGGGTATGGGGCTCATCGGATTGAGGGCATCGGTGACAAGCATGTTCCATGGATTCACAATGTCCGAAACACTGACCTGATTATAGCTATCGATGACAATGATTCAATGAACCTCATCCGCCTATTCAATGAAGATGCTGGTCGGAAGTATCTTGTCAATGATGTTGGTGCTCCTGAATCCTTTGTATCTCAGCTTGGTCTTCTCGGAATCTCAAGTACCGCTAACCTTCTGATGGCTGTGAAATTTGCCAAGTATTATGAACTGACTAAGAATGATGTTGTACTGACTGTCTTCACAGATTCAATGGACATGTATCAATCGCGAATCAAAGAGGCACGTGAAGCTCATGGTAAATACACAGAGAAGGACGCAATCAAGGATTATCATAGACAACTTATGGCCCAGAAGACTGATGCCATGATTGAGCTCAACCATTATGACAGGAAGCGAATTCATCACTTGAAATATTTCACATGGATCGAACAGCAAGGCTTTGAAGTTGACGAGTTGAATAGTCAGTGGTATGACTACCCTGCATACTGGGAACGAATCCAACAGAGCACTTCGAAGATTGATGAGCTCATAACGCAATTCAATGAAAAAGTGGGATTGATCTAGAGGCTACAAATGCCTCTAGTTCAACGCCTCCTATACACAATGGCTCCAATTACTAGTATTATTCCTCCTATCACAAAGATCATAGTCCAAAGTAAACGCACTGTTGACTCTTCTATGACCGTTAGCATTAACTTGTCCGAGTCATGGTTTCCACTGAGATCGTAGACTATCAAAGATATTACATACTCCCCCGCTGAGAAACCATCGACAACAACAGTGATTGCCTCTGATGAATCGTTCCATAATCCTGATTTAATTGTGAATGGTGCTATTAGTAGTGTAGGGTGAGTTGAAATTATTATATAGGCACCTGGGTTGTCATCTGAAGCATACCATGTGATGCTGTTCCCTACCTGACCTTCAACATACATTATATTGCTAGGATGGTTCGTTATTATTGGATCTGTTGTTTCTCTATATTCTTCTATGCCTAAACGTTCCAGAACAATCTCTCCAGCATCGGCCCCTGTTGTTGTATTATAGGCATCAACCGTATAGTTTGCTAGGAATCCATCAGTCCGGAGATATTCCACACGGACATTGATAGTATAATTCGAATAGATCGTCACTCCACCATCAGTTAGCACCCAGTCGTCATCTTCCCATCTGTAGCCCCAAAAGGAGGGATATACGGAGGCAAGGGTTAAGTTCTCGACAATGTGTCTGTAGTAGGCCAAGTCACTCAAAAGCTCCCAGTTTCCAATGGGCACATATGCGTTGTACATAGCCACAAAGGCGAATATCTCGATTCCAAGTTGGGTTCCGTTTGCGTAGTACGCCTCAATCCCTGTATATGGTATATCTGTCCAGTTCTCTATTGAGTCTGGGATACTTGGGAGAGTGTCATTGGAAACAAGGTAGATCTCTTCATCAATCTGCAAATCGGTACTATTGAGGTGCATCATGAAATGAAATTCATCATCATACACGAATCCCCATTCAAATCCCTGGTCTGTTTGTGCAATAACAGGCATCACAGGTATTAGTGTAGCTAGAAGAAGTAAGACCACCAATATAGATACGCGTTTCAAATTTCTCTCCCTCAGAAATTTCTTCTCCATTTACATTTCTGCTACCTCTAGTTCAACGTCTTCTAATCACAACAACGGCTATAATTATCACAACACCTCCAACGACGGAGATTAATATCCAAGGCAGAACTGTTACTGGCCTTACGGTGACTTTTACCCAATCAGTGGCAGAGTTTCCTCTGACATCGTAGACAACCAAAACGTAGGTATACACCCCCGGTGAGAGACCATCGACATTAAGGGTAATTGCCTCTGATGAATCGTTCCACAAACCTGATTTGAATAATTTTGGCGCTTGGGGGAGGGGAATGGCTGGAGGAAGCTCGTCCCGCATTGACAAGAGCTCATAGCTGCTTGGGTAGTCATCTGAAGCATACCATGTGATATTATGCCCTACCTGGCCTTCAATATACTCAATCTCGCTAGGTTGGTTCGTTATTATTGGATCTGTTGTTTCTCTATATTTCTCTAGACCCAGTCGTTCCAGAACAATCTCTCCAGCATCGGCCCCTGTTGTTGTGTTATAGGCATCAACCGTATAGTTTGTTAAGAATCCATCAGTCTTGAGATATTCTACGTGAACATAGAGAGTATAGTTTGACCAGATTGTCCATCCATCTCCACTCAACACCCAGTCGTCATCTTCCCAACTATACCCCCAAAAAAAGGGATCTTCAGGGTCAAGGGTGAAGTTCTCAACAGTGTGAGTAGTCTGTGCAAGTGTGCTCAAAAAGTTCCAGTTGCCAATTGGTAAATATACATTATACATTGCCACGAAGGCCAATATTTCGATTCCGAGTTGGGTTCCATTGGCATAGGAAGCATCTATGCCAGTATAGGGTATGTCTGTCCAGTTGTCCATTGAGTCTGGTATAGCTGGTAGGGTGTCATTGGAAACAAAGTAGATCTCTTCATCAATCTGCAAACCAGTGCCATTGAGATGCATCATGAAATGAATCTCATCATCATATGCAAATCCCCATTCAAATCCCTGGTCTGTTTGTGCAATCACAGGGACCGCTGGTATAAGCGTGGTTAGAAATAGTAAAACCATCAATATAGATACGCGCTTCAAATTTCTCTCCCTCAGAAATTTCGTTCAACATACATTTCAGCATATTTCGTTAAAAACAAATTGCCAGTCCATGAGCAATAATCGAACAACCGCAATCTTCAGTATCATCATTGCCTTATCCCCTAGCCTTTGAGTATGATGACACTGGTAAATCTCTTCGCCTGTGATTGGTTTTGTTCGAACCACATTTCCTGAAATACCTTCACACCTAAATTTAATGCATTAACGTTGAGTAGTTGGGATTCAGCCATGAGGCCAGCGTGCTGATTTAGTTTCCTTAGAAACGAACAACTCCTCATCGGAGGCTAGCTGTTGAAAAGGACCCAGATAGTCATGATACTATTTCTCTGTTATATGCTAGTCTGGGTGCCAATTGAAGTACCTATCTCGATATCTTCTGATATTCAGCTGTCTACTCCAACTAATTTTGATGCAAAAAGAATGATGAGTTCTTCACTTGAGTTGAATGCTCAAACAGGAACATTGGATCCAGTTGTAGTAGAGCACTTTGGCGCTGCCTCAGGAGTGCAACCTTATACGATTAGTAGGACTGATGTAGAACCAACTCCTAGGTCAGAAGCGTTCATGCCTGCGGGAGCCCAAGGAAACATCCAATCAGTTGATTGTAGTGGTGGATATTTCTTAGTGGGTGTCGGTGGGTCAACGGACTTCGGTTCATCCCAGGGCACAATATCTCTTTGGATCAAATGGGATACAACTGCGCCTCATGGACGTTTTTGGGGTCAGGCCTTTGATTTTGAAACTCGTTGGTCAAGCAATAGACTCACCCTTGATTGGGGAAGTGATAACACCTTTTTCGGGATAAAGAGTGACTGGATTCCCAATCACTGGTACTTTTTGGCAATCACCTGGGATGATAGCTCGAACCATATCGCAGTATACTGGGGTGATGAAGACACAGAACCCATGGAAGATAGCTCGACCTCCTCTTGGATGGGAACGGTCGTTGGTTTCCACTCTGAGAATGACATAATGAACTCAGCTGGGCGGTCAAATACTCAAGTCGATGGGCATGTGGATGATTTCAGATACTTTTCCGTTGAAAGGAATTTGGAAGAACTCAGAAGTGATTATAACACCGTGCTCACTGGTATGGAGACCGGTCTTACTCATTACTATCAATTTGAGGATGACCTAACTGATTCCTCAAACGATCAAGACCTAGTGCCTGTTGGCAGTTCTTCCTTCAGTTACGATGTCTTCGCAGTGACTGGTGGATGGAGAGCAGAACAGGTTGAGGTGAATATTCGAGATCTGAATCGTCTCTATGCTCTAAATGGAACTTTTGAATCTGGAAACCCTGGTGTTAATGTCGACTGGTTTGGTGATGGGACATACTATGCTGATGGTTGGTTAGCACAGAGAGAGGCTCTTTTCTTTGAGGGACGGCAACGAACATCATATATTGATACTGGTAGCAAATATCTCATTCTTGAGAATGAAGGCTATGAAGTGACATTTCCTAATGGATACCGTCACTACAATGGAACCAGAATATATTGGTATCAAACTGTGAACAACATTGAACTTGTAGAGGATTTCGAATTTAGTATGAACTATCTGTATCAACGAGGTCCAATTGGTACAAACTTCAGAAACATCTTCGAATTCAGCTTTGAGGTTCTTAATGGCACGTCAGTACTTTGGAACTGGTCTATAGATCCCACAAACATCACTCAGAGGGGAATTTGGTATTCTTCAAATCCCATTGGACTTAGCATTCCAAACGCTCCAACGCAGTTTGAAGTGAGAATTAGCTTAAAGGTGAATACGTCTTCGAACTACATTCAAATCCCAGAAACTGACACTGACTTGGATGGCGATTCTGCGAATGGTCAGTTTCTCACTTTCTTGATAGATGACGTGTCGTTTATATCTCTCCATCCTCCCGCACCAGAGGAAGTAGCTCTCAATATAACCATTTCACCAATTGGCACTTTTCCTATTATAGGAACAGCTGGACAAGGATTGCTTCTATTAAACCACAGCTTCTGGGATCAGGCTTCTATTCCATTCTCATTTTCATCGAATACAAGTGTATCGTTTGAACATACAGCCAAAATCAGTAAAATGACACTATCTAGCTTGTCCAAGAATTCAACGAACTTGGAACGAAACGGTGTTGCATACACAATTGAGCTGGAAAAGAATGCTGAATTTTCACTTTATACCTACATAAAATCGTATCCAGAGGCAACCGGCCTTGGAATAACAATTCACTATCCTTCTGACTGGAACGACCCACGAGTAGAGAATCCTCTGGGACAGGACATATCCCATGAGGTGATAGTTGGAAGTGGACTGCTGACGGTTCCTTCTGGTTTAGCTGATTCCGCAGGATGGTGGAGAATTAATCTTGAAGGTCCGAATTATGCTGATGTTGTAATGACCCAGAAACAGAACGATTCAGACCTATCTTGGTTAGATGCGTCCACATTCAATAATGGTGACAGAATCAGATGTCGTGCAGATTTGGGTTCTGGTAGCAGTTCTGTTTCTAATGTTACAGATGTAGAAGTTGCATGGTACCTTCCAACAGGGTCTATTTGGTTGGAAGAAATCTTGTCCAATTTCGGTGGTCCATCAGTGATAAGCGGCGGGGGAAAACTGGGTCCAGTCAATGCTTCTGTTGGTGAATGGCTTGTTTCAGTTTCTTGGAGTAATGGGACTGAAGTTGGATATGGAAGTTCAATCTTTGACCTATATCATCGTTTCACGTTCTTTGCCCAAACACCGAATTTCGAAATAGAGCCTAGTGACGAATTCACGGTTGCAGTCGTTTTATATGACCAAGATAATGGTAATCCTGTCTTGAGCGATGCTGTAATAACTGGAAACTGGTCATCAAGAATTGTGACCTTTAGCCCGAATCTAGCCAAGGGTTGGTGGGAGGCTGATTTCAATGTTACTGATCTAGGTTCAGGGGAATATGTAATTGTAGTTGAAGTTTCCATGCCATACTATGAGGATAGTAGCACTACGGTTACAATTCGTGTTCCAGATGTGGAATCTCTCTCTGTGCGTTTGATTAGAGCAGGGTTCCTTGGTGCCTTAATGGTTGCAATATCGGTTTTGGGTATTGTATTCAGCCGCCGTTTCTATAAGATGGTAATGTCAAAGCGATATGTAGAGCTGCTAGCACTTGAGGGTCGAATTGATGATGCTAAGAATTTGATAGGACTACTTGTGATTCATCGAGCAATTGGACTACCAGTCTACTCGAAAATACTAAAGGGGGGATTCCAGGAAGCTCTACTTAGCTCTTTCATATCTGCAATTTCTCAATTCAGATCTGAGTTCTCAATTGACGAACCAACTTGGACTGCTATTCCTATCACTGAGGTTATCACTGCTGTTCAGACTGAGGCTCTCATCTGTGCCATTATTACTGTTGAATCAGCTTCATACAGACAGAAAATACAACTAGAGACATTCAGTAGAGAGGTCGGGGGTCTCTATGATCATGAAGATGACACAATGAGAAGAATGGTCAGAACGCCCACATTGACTGATGAGTTTGATGCCATATTCGAAAGCTACTTCGATGGACAGTTGATGAAACGATATGTTGGTGTCAAGAAGAACCTACCAAAACATCTTCAGGCAATTTCTGCGGCAATTGAAACCATGGAGATAGACCATGGAGTATCTGTAGAAGCAATAGTAAAAGCAACAAGTCTACTTGGATACAGTGAGAGAAGCGCTTACAATGTAGTTCTGGAAGCAGTGGATGAGGGATATCTCATTGCTGCTGAGAAGCGGCTTCCTCCTCCCATCGAAACTGAGGACTAGACTCTACCCCTTTGCCAGTGCAAATAGATTTCATTTATCAGGAATATCTGCATCGAAATTTCGGTCGAGCCCATAATGACAGAAATCACAATCAGGTACTGGAGTCCTCATGGACGTCAAGAAGAAAAGAAATTCCATTCTAACGCCATGAAAATCGACATGACAATGAGGGCGGCTAGAAAGGTAGACCTCTCCAATCTTCAAGAGTGTACAATGCTGAAGACGTTGAGCCTGGCAAATAACATGCTTGAAGAACTTGATTTGTCACCTCTCTCGGGAAACCAGACTCTGATTGAGATATACCTAGAAAATAACCATTTACTTTCGCTCAATCTCTGGCCACTTGGAACCTGCATATCACTGACACGATTGAATCTAACACAGAATCGTCTTCAAGCACTTGATCTAACCCCAATCTTGACTAGCACTGATGTCTTGCTCGATTCGTCTGTTGTGATATCCGCTGACTACATCCTCCGGTATCTATTGACCACAAAAGAACTCGCAGAGAGACTCTTGCTAGTCCGTCCAGATAGAGCTCCATGGACTGCATATCCTGTTGTGATGTGGGTTTCTTACAATGAATTATCAAAGAACATGGATTGGCCTATCATCCGTGAAAGGATTCTAATGGTCCTGAATCAGGTAACCAAGAAGGACTGGTATGCAGTACAGCGGGGTCTTTTGTGTGGCTTTGGAATGGAGGAGCTTTCGGGTTTTGATGGAGATCCTTCTAAATTGCTTGAAGGAACTGATGATTCAATGGACTATGAAAGTGCTAGACATGCTATTTTTGACAACACTGTAAAGCTTCTGGATGATCAGATAACGAATAATGGCCCAACGCTCTTTCTTGAAACTGAGGCGATGAAGGAAACTAGAGCCTCCAAGCTTATTGCCAAAATAGTTGAAGCGAGAAGAAGAGAAATTGAGAACGCTACTGTCCCTACAAAGGGAAGTACCTCTCTGATGAATGCCCTCTGGTTGACTCACTATGGATACAAGATCCTCAAAGCATTGGAGATTGGAGTGACGCATTTTGGTGTAAAGATTGAAGATGTAAAAAAGAACCTTGAAACGATTGGGCTCTCACTTAAGATACGCGAAGTGGATTCATTGGAAGATACTGAGATTGAGGAACCTGTGCAGTGTTCTCAGAGCATGAGAAACTATGTCCTGAATGAGATAGAAGACGCGTACTTGTGATGGATGAGTTCAATTACCCCCTTCGATAGACTAAATTACGTTGCTAGAAGAGGTAGCAAGTCTGGTGATACAAACCTTGAGTGAGGGAAAACGTCGTGTCTACTTTGACGAACCATTAGTTCGAGTAAAAGTAAGCAGAATACGCTTTCCAAAGACCTGCCCAGTTTGTGGTGCTCAAACCTCAAAGATAGCACGTATCTCAACCACCCCTAGAAGAAATTTCTGGATTCGTCCTTACTTTAATCCTGTGTTAAGCACCTTGGGAAAAAACCAGGTAACACAAGATGAGATTAAGAGTTTCCTCGTTGATGTCTGTGAGGATCATACGGTATCAGACAACGCTGAGCTACGAGCACGAAGCCTCTCTATAATTGTTGCAGCTGTTATGGCTGGTATTTCGATTTATGCACTAATTCAAGGCGGTGCTGATTATTGGGTTGGGAGACCGGTTAGTCCTTGGGTATATTCCTGCATGTTGATCCTAAGTTTCTCTTTGTTGTTCGTCTATCTAGCCTTTCGACCATCAGCATTAGAAGCGTCTCTAAGAATCATTGGATTTGATTTTGATCTTCAATATGTTTGGTTCGCGATGAGTAATCCCATATATCGGAATTTATTCATGCAAGAGAATCCATTAGATGCAGAACTCGTGTCGTGGGTTGTGAAGATCTAAGGTCTGGACTCTCTCTTCTCTTTTGTTTCATAGTACCCGCATACCCGAGAGAGGGCACCAACTGCTTCATTCATGTTCTTAAAGACAGGAAGTCCATTATCGACAAAAGCCTTCCAAGCCTTAGCTCGTTGCTCACGATATGCCACTTCAGGAATTATAACAAGAACTGGTTTCTTCTCTGTTTTTACGACCTCCTTACTAGATGCAGCCATTTCTCTCCAGAACTCCTCCAATACATCAGCAGCATTCATGATCGCAGCCGCCTGATACATGTTATGAACGTCTGCCGTCATAATCAATGAGTCGAAATTGGGATCACTGCCTACGAGACGTATTACTTCAGTCGTTGTCTGGTCTTGATAATAATCAGCTGCGAGGTCTATTGGGTTGTTGAGTCCAGTGCCTACATCTAGAATTAGTGGATCAAGTTCTCTCACTGTATCATCAGATGTCTTTGGGACATTTAGACCTCTCTCAATACACAAGTCAGTGAGGACTACACTTGTTCCACCACTGATTGCAATCAATCCAACATTTCTTGACTTTGGTTTTGGACTTAGTGAAAAGATGCTTAGAGTAGCAAGCAGGTCTTCGATTGTTTCTACAGTCAGAACATTGGCTTGACGAAACGCTGCATTCCATATCTCCCTGGTCCCTGCAAGCGCACCTGTATGAGAGGACGCAGCTCGAGCTCCTTCTGTTGAACGTCCTCCCTTGAGAACAACAACTGGCTTCTTTCTGGCAAGACTTTTCATTGAACCCAAGACATCTTTGCCATTTTTAGCACCTTCAACGTAGGCTCCAACCACTTTGGTTTCACTATCTTCCAAGAAATACTCAAGAAGCTCTTGAGGTGTGATATCAACCTGGTTTCCAAAGCTGAACACCTTACTAAAGCCTACTCCAGATTCTACTCCAGCAGTGTAGGTGGTTATAGCAATCCCTCCTGATTGAGAGAGGAATCCCACATTTCCAGAGAGCCTTTTTATTGCGGGCATGAAGGCGAATCCAATTTTAGGATACATCAATCCCATGCAGTTTGGTCCAAAAGCGCGCATTCCTGTTTCATCAAGAATTTCACGAATCTCAATCTCTCTTTGTCTGCCCTCTTCAGTCCCTAGTTCCGAATACCCACTGGTGAATATCGTAACACCTCGAGCGCCTTTTTTGTGACACTCTCTGAGGGTTTCTGGTACTGCTTTGTAAGGAACTCGAAGAATGGCATAGTCAATCTTCTCAGGAATCTCATCGAGACTTACCAGAATCTTCTGACCTAGAACTTCTCCACCGCGCTTTGAAACAAACCAAACTCCGAGGTCGTGCTCCCACTGAAGCATTGAGTGTGCCCAATAGTATCCCATGCTTTGAGATATTCCAATTACTGCTACTGATTTAATGTCGAGGATTTCAGATATCGTGGGTTTTCTCGCAGGTGTCATTAAGGTATCTCCGACCAGTGGCGAGGGAATTCCACCTCGATTTAAGAGTACCTGAAAGACCCTAAAGTGAGAAACTCTCCAAAAGAAAAGGGTGAGGAGAATGCGTCGGTCGAACTGGGGATCGATGCATCACCGCACTAGCCTGCGGAAACTAGAGCGACAACCCGAGCGGGTATATCTTAGAGGACCGATGTAATTTGCGTTTACCGACGCACACGATATCTACTTCATATTATCTAATATAATATGTGCGTATATATTCAAAACACCATGTGCATCAATGATCGCAGTACAAACACCATTCCGTTAATATGGCTAAAAGGGAATTGGCGTGTATGCGTCGCGCTTTTGTCATCTGCATATCATTGTTGCTCCTACTATCAATGACTCCAACATACACGTCAGATGAAGTGACTAGGACTGGCAATGTCATACTGAGTCAAGATGCTGGCGTGGAGCGAAATTGGACAACTAGTATCGTGGTTGTGGGATACAAAGAAGCACTCATAGATGAACTGATCCTTCTTGATGGGCTTCCTACAATACGCGACTATCACGCTGATGAAGTTGACATAACTTACAACATAGAATATGAGGTTACGTATGCAGACTCAACATTTGCTACCAATCTTCGCCAAGAGATGCTTTCCAATTCTGCCAACGGGACTGGAACTGGGACTTGGTTGGATGAAACCGCACTTAACTACCAGAAGGATAATCCTGAAGAGCCGCAAAGAATTTTCTACCCTCGCGATGGTCGAGTGATTGATGGTTATGCTGTCGAAGACTGGCTTGAAGAGAATCCATTCGGTACACCTCCCGATCTTGGATATACTCTCTATCTTGTGAATTTCTCTGAGTTTGATGCAGCAGACCATAGTCTTGAACACTGGTACGACTATCATCCAATGGATCCTGACACTGGTGAGAAGCAGAATTGGTTCAGATTAGAATGGGACAATCCGCTCAACCCTAATGTCACAATGGATTATCCCTTCTTTGGTGGTCGATACAACACATTTGTAGTTGACCCAAGTGCTCATCAGTGGTATTTGAAATGGTGTCGAATTTGGTGGCGGGAGGATATTGTTACGGAGTATGATTTCTGGACTCAGGACCTGGAGGACAAAGTGGGGTCTCTGAATCTTGGAATTCCTGCCGATGTCAACTCGTTCAATGTGTATCTAAGAGAATGTATCTGGGATCCAATCACCCATCTCTTCTTCCCATATCAACATCAACCTGCTTCTTATGTTGCATCAGGATATCTGAAAGCGTTAGTTTTCGCAATGGATGTTGCTAATGGAGTACCAGTTGAAAGCTTGGAATGGGTGACAGATGCGGAGATGCAGAAAACTCATCTTGAGGAATTATATCCGTTTATATCGTGGACTGTTGATGTCGAATACCTTGACATCACTGATGAACCCTTTTGGAACTCGATTTTCTGGACTTATTCATCAATTGATTCGAATGGAACAACTCATGCAAATGGCAGTGAGATGTTCAATGCGATTTATAGCTTGATGCGTCCTGATTATGTACCAGATGATGACAACATCAATGTGTTCGGAGTTGTATTCATCAAGAAGCAGATGGTGATGCACGCTCAAGGTGGGACTTATACAGGATTGGGAGGTAATGGTCAAACTGTTATCTGGAAAACATGGGAGAGATACTATCGTCCAGATGGCGTTACTCCGAAGGATGGAATCTCATCCATTCAACTCCATGAAACCATGCACGCCATTGGATTCCACCACTCTTGGCAAGATGAGCACTATGCTGGTGACTTCTCCTATGGACCGATGGGTTACTTTGCCTACCATAACGGTACATCTACGTTCGATATGAACTGGGTACAAGGAACCTACTTAGACCAGATGGAGGCAAAGCTCTGGACTGAATTCGCTGGAGTCCAGGAGGAGCTCGGAGAGAATGAACGACCCGAAACTCTCATGGCAGAACAGAGGATTCTTTCTCTTTTTGAAACTGCGAGAGTTTCGTATAATGAGATGAATTGGCTAGACGTTTATGACTCATTCAAGAATGCAAGAGACTGGATCACTCGAATGTCATTTTCCCTGATTGATACCGCTGCGCCTATAATCCTCGAATGGGGGACCATACCTGTTGAAGATAGATCAAATGGATTCCTTTACTGGACTCATGTCACTGATCTTGTAGCAGGTGTTGAGAATGTCACCCTTTTTGTTCAAGTTGACGAAGGTGATGTCTGGGAGTTTCCGTGTTCTTCTAACAATGGTAATTGGACTGCTACAGTACCAGCAATTGGTCAAGTATCGAATCTTACATTGTGGGTCATTGCCTGGGATTGGGGCATGAACGCCGCGGAGGGTGGATATATTTTCGATTACATCACGCCGCCTCCCATTCCTGGGGAGTTGCTGATTGCAATAACTGTTGGATCATTGATGGCAATTGGTGTCATCGTAATAGGGTCGTTCTTGATGAAACGACGAAGCAAGGGGTAAGTTATATGATATGAAAGCATATTTAATTCGCTTTCGATAAATCGAACAACCTGACGATTTCTATAGCCCACATCTATTCATATAGAGGTAATCCACTAGTCAACCATCCAGTCGACCTAGTCGTATACATGCCTATTGAGGAGACCATCCAATGAAGCTAAAAAAGAAGATAGGTTTGCTTATTGTGCTTCTACCTCTGTTTTTGGGTGTCCTTGTGGTGCCTGAGAATCCTGCGTTTTTTGCGCAAGAAACTGCGGACGGCAAAACTGTCGAGCTTTCAAACGGAGAAAAAATAAAGATAGCTCCAGATGAAGTGCTCCAAGAATACCATCTTTCTGATGTTCCAACACAACAGTCAGGAACTGGTGATCCGCTTTATGCGGATGAATCTGGTGTTCGTATTGACACATTTACAGATGAGCAGCTCGACTATGTGTCAGCTACTCAAACAACTACAACAGCTGACTTGGCTGTTCCTCTCGGTGATGGATGGGAGGGTTATGGTGTCTACACCAATATTACGAGTGTCACTGAGAATAGAAATTGGATTGAGAACCCCGGACTGGATGATACATCTCATTGGACGTTCTTGACACATGATGAACCATCAGGATTCAATCCGTCCTATACTAATGCAATGACCTCCACCTGGGAAGCGGATGGTCATGCTGCTGGTGATGATTGCGCATACTTTTGGATGGATGGATACTACCATGATGAGGGTGGTGGACTATATGGTGACTGGTATGATGTAGGAGACAAAGCGTACATGGTTCAAAACCTCACAATCGACCGAGGTGATGTTTCATCAATTGGTATTTCTCTGGATTATTGGGGTGATGTGGCATGGGGTATTATGACTGGCTTTTTCGAGCTCTTCGTATCAGTAGGCGATCCTGATAATGGTGGAACATACCTATGGAACCTAGCATTTGACGCATTTGAAGATGATCTTACCTGGTACTCGACTGGATATATCGAAATAGATGCTTCATTCTTGACACTTCCCAATGTGTCTATTTGGGCGGGCTTGAGGACCACCGCTCTTGAGTGGTGGCGACCCGATATCAACCCTATTGGTCGAATGGATAACATCGTAATCTACATCACAGCAAAGGCAACACCAGAAGATGTCAATCTACAGATGAATGGAGTCGATGTGGACAATGTCCTTCAAGGTTCAGTTCCAATTTTTGGATTGGGTACAGCAAGCTATGCTCCTCCGAGTCCATGGACACAAGGATCTGCTTGGTCGAATTTCTCTTGGACACCTTCTCCCAATCCACCAGAACCAGATCTAGACATTTTCGTGAATTTGGATGTGGATGTCTGGGTGTTTGCGAGAAAACTACAATCACCCACAGTTAATAATACTGAACTTATTACACTGGGTGACAATTATGTTGTGAACAATGCCACTGATGTGAGTTGGGAAACTAACTACTATGTATCCGTACCAAGTGGCTACGGTGATGTCTTCTTCTACAATGTAACCCATCCCTTGAATCGAGATATTACGTTCGTTTCAGAACCTTTCCACAGGTATACAAATCTCACGAATGGATGGAGTCTTGGAAACCCTGGTGATGGCGTCGTTAATATATCAGTCTATGAAATCGGTTTACCGGATCCTAATGGTTTCTGGATGATACGTGGTACATCTCCCAATATGATCACTAATCTACAGGTGTGGAATGACGGTCTTGGACAATGGATGCAAACTAGAACGTTCAGGGCTGATGAAGATACAAGGTTCCGTGCAGTGCTTCCATCTAGCTATCAGAGCGATCAAGTCACTTTTACCATATATGATTCATACGGTGAGGTCTGGGATACACTCACCGCATCTGTTGATGGAAGTGGCTACGCAACCACATCATATGTGAATTTGGATGCAGTGTCTGCAAGAGTCGGCGACTGGGAAGTGCATGCATTTGTCGACGATTTCAATTCGGGAAGTGAGGTTCATAATATTGGATATTTCATACGGGCTTTTGACATCGACCACTCAACTCAGATGTCCGTCAAGTATCCTCTTGAGGGTCGAGCTACATGGAGTTACAACACCACCTATGGTTTGAATGTGTTCCTCCAGCTCAGAGTCAATGATACGGACAATGGAAACCTTCTACCAGGTGGTACGATGTTATACAGTGGCGACTTTGGTTCTGGAGTTGTTAATGACATGGGTACTGGAGAGTACAGTATTAACCTAGACACAGGTTCACTACCATCCAATGGCCAATACGAGATTGATCTTGCATGGACTAAAGCGAATTACGATTCACTTTTAGAAACGTTCACAGTCAACATCATATACGAAACGGACCTGTACTCCTCCGACGCCCCTGGGATTGATGTGCCGAGTGGTTATGATGCAGAGCTACATGTCTACTTTGAGGATATGCTTGCTCAACCTGTGACAGGAGCGAGTATAACATGTAATTGGTCCATGGGCTACTCTGTCGTTGAAGAGTCTCCTGGTAACTATCTCCTAAATCTAGATACCACTGGAGCACCTCTTGATGTGTTCCCAGTTCAAATTACATCTTCCAAGGATTACTTCGAAACAAGATCGATTATCCTCTCAGTGAATGTGCGTGAGCTTCACACATCAGCCATCCCGTCCTCGAGCTTGCTCTCGCTCCCTGTTGGATATACAACATCATTCACAATTACATATCGAGACACCGACTTTCTGGCACCTATAACTGGTGCAGCGAGTGCAATCAGTTGCAACTGGTCTGATATTCATGAGGTTGGTGATCAGAACTACACTGTTGCAGAGACCGCCAGTCCTGGTGTATACCAGGTCGTTATCTATTCAATGGATGATGACACACTAGACTCGTACGATGTTCTATTCAATGTTGAGCAATATGGAGCTCAGAATCATTCCTTTGTAGTAACGGTCGAGCTACGGACTCATCTCACTTCACTCTATCTTAATAACTCGGTCGATCCAACCCCATACACTGGGAATATCTCAATCAATCTTGTATACTATGATGTTGATGCCAACACAGGAATCGTAAACGGAACAACTCTAGGAGGATATGTTGAACTTATCATCACTAGCCCAACATTACCTTCACCAACATACTATGTTTCAAGCATCACTCCTAGTGGACTCTACACAATACATGTACCTGCAAATCAGTGGGGTGACATTGGGAGTATAGATCTCGACATTACAATGAATTGGATTGGAGTGAATCTTAAGTATTCCAATCTTTCATTATCGACAAAGGTGATTATTACTGCCGCTCCAACTGATATCTACATTGGAGAAACTCCAATTGACACAGCATTTGGAGAGGATCTTTCTTTCAGTATAGTCTACTATGATCTTGGAGGAATGACTGGTGTTGTGAATAGCACCGGACCTTTTGCGGGTAATCTTCACATCTATATCGATGTGTTGACTCCTGGCCAAACTTTGACGCAAGCAGATATGATAATTCTTGAAATTGATGCCGCAACACGCCCTGGTGAGTATAGGATTACATTTGATACTGCTCTGTTGACTGGACTAGGTGAGTGTGAACTAAGAGTCTGGTTCAATTGGACAAGTGGAGAGCTTCCGTACTATCAGAATCAGGTCATTGTCGTTACGGTTTATGCCAGTCATCGATTAACAACTGTTGACTGGAACCCACTTCCATTGACACCATACGATGAGATTGTCAATCTCACACTCATATATCGTGATTCATTGACAGGTAATCCGATTCTGGATGATCCTAAACTCACCATCACAATTCCTGGCTATTCTTTCAATATCTACTATGATGGTGACGTTACAGGTATTTTCATCATTGAGGTTGATACATCCGCCTTTACACCGGGAAGTCATACTTTCACAATCAATGTTGAGTGGGTTGGTTCTCCATTCTATCAGAACCGCACGGGGGTTGAGATACATATCAGTGTCAGAGAACGGTACACTTCACTAACTCACGGTACCTATTCTCCTGTGGAGTATGGACGAACATTGCATCTTAATTTCACCTATAGAGATTTGGATGATTACACAACTCTCAACATGAATGGTGGAACACTAACACTTGATGCATGGTTGGCGACCTACTACACAGTGGATGACCTTGGTGATGGTCTCTACACACTGCATCTTGATACATCTGCCTTTGGAAACGTTGGTACCTTTACTGTTAACGTTTCAATTCAATACAACGGCGCAAGATACTGTGCAGATGCAACTGATCTATTCTATCTCTCAGTCGTTGTTAGACGTACACAATTAACAAGTGACTTACCTGATCTTGCACCATATCTGACTCTCGCAAGCATCACTCTCCACTATACTGATGATAGCACCGGTGCTGGGATAGCTGGAGCCGAGGTCCTTGCATCATGCTCAACTGCGTCAACTCCTCTTCAACTTGGAGTGAACTTTTGGTTCTCTGATAACTTGGACGGTTCTTATACAGTGACCATTGATACCGTGGCTTTAGGGAACTTCGGGCCATATACAATTACTATCACGGTACTCTGGACCTCTGGAGAGCCATTTTATCAGACGCGGATTCGGAATGTCGCCATTGAGGTTTCTCGCCGTCCCGCTAGCATTTCTGTAACAAAATCACCACTGAACACACCATTCCTTGAGAATGTAACCTTCGAAGTGTCAGTCACTGACGGACTCACGGATACCGGCATCTCACTGAACAAGTCAAATATCCTACTTACTCATAATGGTGGAACTGTCATTACGTATGGCCAATATTCAATCTCAGGAGCGGGTGGGGTCTACACAATCTCACTGAGCTCTCTGGTACTCACATCGGAACTTGAGGATGATTACCCGATATCAGTGAAGTTTGTGTGGGGTGATGCAATACCTTACTACGCAAATGCTACAACTTCCACTGAGGTCACAATTGTTGGTCGATTCACTCAAGGAACTGTACTTCAGACTCCACCAGGGTATTATAACTTCAATATGACAGCCCTTCTACAGTTTAGTGATTATCTGAGTGGCGCTCCTGTGTCAGGTGCTAATTTGACTGTCCGATGTTTGAATGAAACAAGCATTCACTGGGAGTTTGACAATCTTGATGGAACTTACACCGCACTTATTGACTCCACTAGTCTTAGTGGACTGGGAAAATACTTCTTTGAAGCCAATTTCACATGGACTGGAAGTCCGTACTATCAAAATGTGACAGGCATTCTATTCAGTATTACATTGAACCCAGTTTCAACATCACTGAACTTCGTACTTCCTGAAGGAGTCACCTACTATCTTGGCGACATGGTGTATGCTAACATCACCTATACTGCAATTGAGTTTGGAACAGGGATTCCAGGTGCTAATATCACAACAGACTGGGAAACCCTTTATGGTACAAATTACACCCTTTTGGTTGTCCCAGGAGTGGATGGGGTTTATCAGATAGCAATAAACACCTCTGGTCTTAATGCGCAGCTGTATAGGTTCACTGTGAACGCGTCACTATTAAACCATCAAAGTCAGTCTATAGAAGCTGATATTGTACTCGCCGCAATACCCATTCAAATCGAGCTCATCTTCACCCCAACTAATCCGTCTTGGGGAGAGGTGATTCAGCTACAGGCGAATGTTACTACTTTGGATGGAATGCCGGTCATTAACGCATATGTGAATCTCACAATAGCGACTCTCGGTTTTGACATGTCTGAATGGGATGATGGGTTGTATAATTGCACTGTTGACTCGTCATTGTTCAGTTCTGGCGAATATACAATCTCTGTACAATCTACACTTCTCAACTATGAATCAAGGGTCAAAGATTTCCAAATCCGAATAGATAAGATAGCTGCTAAGATAACTGCATCTCTAGATCCACAGACAGCAGTCAACGGTGAGATGGTGACAATCGAGGTTGATTATCTCATTCTATCTTCTGGTTTGCCCATAGAGGATGTTGGCTATGTTACCTATAGTTGGATAGGTGGTACTGGTCTACTCTCATGGTCCGCTTTAGATGGCAAATACATTGGTACATTCCAGGTCAGTGGAGCAACAGTAGATACTCATCAGATTCTTGTGCAAGCATCCTCAGTCAATTTCAAGAGTGTCAGTACACAACTGACCATTGAGATTACAGAAATTGCTACTCAGCTGATACCAATATCGGATAGTGTTGTGACTGTTAACTTTAGAGACATTGCGAATATCACGGTTTATCTGAATAATACTGATCTCAACTTACCCGTTCTTGGAGCTACTCTACGTTTCGGAGCTGGATATAACGAAACTCAAGTTCTGGGTACTCTTGTAGAACTAGGTTCCGCAGGATACTATAGTGCATTAGTTAACACAGCCAATCTCAGTGTTCAAGAATGGACCTTGACAATCACTAGTGAACTTGCAGGATTCGCACCGTCTCAGATTCAATTTACACTCAGAGTCGAAACAATAGAAACCGCAATTGTGCTTCATAACACACCAGCCACACTTGAAGGATACTATGGTGAGACTGTGACATTCTACCTCAACTTCACTGCTACACATGCAGGAGAAGGTATTCCCGGTGCCATCTCAAACTTTACGCTTGAAAATATCCAAGGATCATTAGTTGAAATTGGCGATGGTACTTACTCCCTGACAATCAACACCTCTGTTGTTGCAGCAGGAAGAGTGCCCCATGACATCTCCATCTCATTCAGAAAAGCCAACTATGACTTCGCTTATGGTCTTGTGAAACTGCTGGTCAATCCGATTCCTACTGAGATTGTTGGTTCACTGACTGCGGAATTTGCAGTATACGACAACTACTCCATGATCTTTAGCTTCAGAGACACACTGAATAACAAATGGATTACAGATGCACATGCAACTATAACTTGGGAGTTTGGTACAGCAGTTTTGACTAACTTGCATAATGGTTCTTACATGTTTGGTCCCAGTGAAGCAAACCTTGCTATCGCACTTCAGGACCGAAGTGATCCTTACGAGCTTAGTTTAGCGATCTCTCGCGGGAACTACTCTCGACCAGTTGAAACAGTATCCTTGACCATAAGAGAAATAGCTACTATGGTAACCTGGGATCCATTGCCGAACATAATTCATGTTGGAGATATCATCTTGGTGAACTTCACATACTGGGATACTGATCACAATCTCCCAATTCTCGATGCTGAACTCAGCATCTTCACCACAAGTAGCCTGTTGACTGACCCAGGTCTGATAAGGGAAACTGACTATGATATTGACTATGGCAACGGACACTACACCTTAGGCTTCCGTGCACCAAACTTGGCATTCTATACACTCAGGATCGATGTCGATAAAGTGGACTATGCTTTAGACTCCATTGAGTTGGACGTCTATACTGTATTGAGTCCTGAGCAAGAAGCACTCCTTTTGAGTTTCCAGTGGGGCACTATGGCGCTTCTTGGCGTTGCTGCTCTGGCGGCTCTCTACTTCAGAGTCCTCTCGGTACCCAAACTACTTCGGATCATCAGAAGAATGATTTCAGCTCTTAGCAGAGGTAGAATTCCGAAACCTGCAAACGTCCCAGTCCGTCGTGAAATGCTCTTGGCAATCATGAATGAAGACTTGAAACCAGTTGGAATACAGAAATTCATGGATGATATAGCTTTGTCTACTGTGGATGTCACAGTCATGGATGTAGAAGAGCTCCTAGAAGATCTAGCAACCGTGGTTGGCTTGACACCAGATGACATCGACACCCTTCGTCAAGATCTCGATAAGATGAGGCCCAGTGAGAGGGCTGGTTTCATCAATGAAGTACTGAAGCAGGAGCGCTCCAGGCGTGCCCGAGAACTTGCTGAGGCTGAACGAATAGCCGAAGAAGGTGTTCCTGCTGAGGTTGAGGAAGAACGGCTCTCCGAGGAGGAATTAGCACATCTAAAGGAGCGTCTATTGAAGATGGGTATTGAAGAAACTGAGGCTGATCTAATGGTCGAACAAGCTAGGAACTTGTCTAGAGCTGAGATAGACGCACTACTCAGTGAGATAGGAGGTCTGGAAGAATGAAGAATATTAGACAACTAATTCCACTTGCATTCCTCATTGTGATAATGATCGCACCTATCTTTGTGACTCCTCATGGATACGTTCCTCCTTCAATTGCATCCGACGGAGATTCAAGCACTGGTGAAACTCGCGTTATCGATATCGGCAATGGTGAATTTATAGAGCTTGCACCTAATGAGGAACTTCATAGATATGTTCTATCTGAGCAGGGTTGGATAGAGTGGAGTGGTACTAGCTCACCTCTCACTGGTTCAGAGTTTGGTAATAGTACAAACAACTTCAATGACCAGCAGATGGAATACACTCCGAGTGGTGGAACTACAAATGTTCAAGTTAACGTACCAACAGGAACTGATTGGGAAGCATACGAAACCCAGGTCAGCATTACGGAGCTGACTGAGAATCGTACATGGATTACCAATCCTGGTTTCCAAGGCAACGATAATGATTGGACTCACGTGACCACTTCAAGTGCAGGTTCCAGCACAGTGAGCGCTTCATGGATCAATGATGGTCATGGTTCAAATGATGACTGTGTGGAGGTTGACATCAATTCCGATAGTAGTAGTGCACCTTTCTGGTATGATGCTGGTGACGCAGCTTGGTACAGACAGACAACAACCGTTTCAAGAGGTTCAGTTGTTTGGGCGGGACTTCGTCTGGACTACTGGGCCGACACAGTCGATGATACACACTATGGAATGACCGGTTCGTTCAGAATCTATGCAAACATGGAAGGCGTAGATGTATGGCGATTGGTCTTCGAAGAGATAGATGCTGAGGAAACTTGGTACAGCTCAGGTCTCGTGTTTGTAGATCCATCCACCTTTGGATTGCCTGGAGATACAAGCATCACAACCGAACTCGGTCTTCTTTCATTGGCAGGTGTAGGCTATGCTCCTAATATTCATCCTAGAGCTAGATTCGACAATGTTGAGCTATTCTTGAAGACCTATGTTGATCCAAGTGAGATCAATCTCGCGATGAACAGTATTTCAATCAGTGATGGAGCAGCGAGGGGATCTTGCTCCATTACACAGACACCAGCATCTCCTTGGACCACTAATCCGGTTCCTCTAACCTTCACATGGACGCCAATCCCATCAACACCCAATCCGGATAATGACATTCACATTGACTTTGACATTAACGCCAATATGTTTGCTCGAAGATTGGATATATCCTGTCACTATGAAATTAACCCAACAGCATATGGCGAACGGTTCACAATCTCAAACGGGACTTCAACTAGTTTCACCTCATACTTCAGAGCTGATATTCCTGTTGGTTACGCCAATCGCTACTTTTTCAATGAAACACTTCCAGCGAATCGGGATGTCACCTTTGTCGCTCAACCACTTGCACCAACAACCAATCTCACATCTGGTTGGACTGGTGGGGATTCAGGAGATGGATTCCTCAATGTGTCAACTTATGACATCACAACTGAACCAGGTCGGTACGGTTACTGGCGAGTTTTGAGTACATCACCAAACATGATCTCAGATCTGGAGCTTTGGGAGCCAGTAGGAGGTACTTGGGAACGAAACGTGAATCTCAGAGCCGGAGCTGTAACGCGAGTACGGGTATACATGGGAGCTCAGTTTGCTGGTGCTGATGTGAATTTCACAATATACGAGCCTGACGAATCAGAATGGCTGACTCTCACTGGTACTGTAGATGGTACAGGTTATGCGACCACGACAACATTCACTCTAACTGGTGCAACCGCACCAGCTGGTGATTGGATGGTCCAAGCTACAACTCATGACATTGGTGTCGGTGGTTATTGGACATCTAGTGGCTTTTTCAAGAGGCCTTTCAAGGTGACTCATGCTTCTGATATCGACCTACTCCTACCAAGTGATGCTATAGGTACAATGGAGACCAACGTCACATTTGGAGATTTGTTACTCATAATCCTTGAAGTGACTGACACAGATAGTTCTGTTCTTGTTCCAGGAGGAACAATGACCCTAGATTGGGTCTTGGGAACTGACACATTCGATGACAATGGAAACGGGGAATACACCAAAGTCATTGACACTTCTACTCTTCCAGGCAAGGGACAGTTTGTGATGGATATAGATTGGTCTCATCCGAGCTTCGACCCATCAGCAACAGCACTTACCATTAATGTAAACTATGCAGCAACCCTCACATCTCCTGATTATCCTGGAATCGCTGGTCCAATCAATGATGACCAGTTCTTTACGGTAGATTTCTCGAATGTGAATGGGACTGGCATCACCACTGCAAATGTATGGTGTGACTGGTCAAACCCATACATCATGACTCCCTTGGGTGGTGGACTATACGAGTTTGAACTTGACACTTCCGGTATTGCAATTGGCGAGTATCCTGTTAATGTGTATGCAACTGGACCATTCATTGAGCCTCAAAGCATGGTGTTGTATGTAGAGGTACGGGAAATCTACAACTCTATTTCATACACCTCCAACCAGCTATCTATCCCTGTCGGAGAGGCAGCATTCTTCCTGTTCACCTGGACAGACACGGACCATAACACCCCAATATCAGGTTCAGCTTCATCCATCACATGTAACTGGACTGATTTCCATCAATCTGGAGACCAGAACTATACTGTGGTTGAAACCCCAACACCTGGTGTGTACAACATTACGATCTATACAAAGAACGAGGACCCACTTACAGTTGGTGATGACCTCTATACTATCACTTTCAATGTACAGAAGGGTAATTACCAGAATCATACCTTCGACATTGGGGTTCAGATTCGGAAGAGGAATACCCTCTTTGTTCTAGATGAACCGATTTCGCAGACACCCTATGGCAGCACAATCAGTATCCTTGTGTTCTATCAAGACACAGACCTGCGAGTAGGTATTGGAAATGGTACTGGGGAGGTTAAAATAACTGTGACCTCATCCGAAGTTCCTAGCCTTGTCTATGTAAGCACTAGCTCTGACCTGGGTCTAGGGCACTACAATATTACACTTCTAAGCGATCAGTGGGGTAGCATAGGAACCAAAGACTTGACCATATTCATTGAATGGACTGGGTCTGTTGATAAGTACTATAGCCAGACTATCTTAACATCTGTCAGAATAACTGGTACTGATACTGATCTATTCCTTGAACGTGCGCCAAGTGCGACCTACTTCCAAGACTCCTTCAACTTCACAGCTGTGTACTGGGATGCCATTGGGCTAGATAGAATCAGCAATGCCACGTTTAATGTGTTTCTCCATATTTCTGCTTTGGACACGGGTCATTCTGTCACTCAGAGTGACTTCACCATCTACGAGTCTTCAACTACACCAGGGACATACATTTTCCGTTTGGATAGCTCGTTGTTCCCAGACACAACGACATTCCAGTTCCAGCTCGACTTCATGTGGAGGAAAGGAGCATCACCATTATACGAGAATCAGACCATGATTGTTTCATTGCTTGTATTAGACCGCCCTACGTATGTGGACTATGCTCCAGTACCGACAACACCATATGGTGAATGGGCTGAGCTCACATTTAGCTACATTGATGCGTTGTCGAGTGTTGAGATAGATGATTCAGTGCAACTCCAAGTTTCTATCAACGAACCTGGTGTTGGTTTCTCTGTATCATTCAATGCTCCGACGCATGAGTTCACTGTGATGATTCTAACTTCAACACTACCTGGCATAGGTACACATGTACTTCATCTCAATGTGACTTGGATAGGCACCCCCTTCTATGCAGCTGTTGAGCATCCCTTCACTGTAACTGTCAGTCTTAGGGCGACTCAACTGACTCATCTCTCCTTTGCGCTTGGTCAATGGGGGAATAATGTGACGATTGAGTTTATCTATACTGACTTAGTAGCTGGCACAACAACTGGCATGATTGGAACTCTTACACTTGATGTTGATCCAAGTAAGTATTCAGTTCAATTCCTTGGTAATGGTCACTTCTTGGTAATATTGAATACAACAGCCTTTGTTTCTGATGGGGTTTATCAAGTAAATGCATCCGTCATTCACACGAATCCAAACTATGCGCCAGCAGAAGATATCTTCGACTTCTCTATCTTGAAACGCTCAACTCAGATTGGATATGATAGCCCTGATCCTGCAGCTTTTCAAGCAAACGTCACTTTCATTGTCACCTATGTTGATGATAGCACTGGAAGAGGTATCAGTGGTGCGAATATTGCTGCAACTGGAAACGGAACAAGCTCATTAGTCCTCAACTCGAACTACTGGGTGACCTATGTTGGTCCTGGTCAGTATAGGATTGATATTGATACTGTAGCACTTGGCCCACCAGGTCCGTATCTGATCTCAGTGTCAGTGACCTACACAGGTCAGCCGTACTACCTTCCGCAGTCTGTGGATGTTGTCGCTAGAGTTACTACTCGAACAACTCAGATTCTAATTACTCAAACACCAGGTGATGTGCCTTTCCTAGCAGATGTTGTCTTCAAATTCAAGTACGAAGACTTCCTCCTTGGAACAAAGATAGTCATTGATAAATCCAACATCACTCTGTCTCATGGACCATCTAAAACTATAATCGCCTCTGGTGACTATATACTGACTGAGTTTGCAACCTATTATGAGATATCATTCAACTCTACAATCCTCAATCCAGGTGCATTGGTGACCGGATATGAGATTCAGCTTGCTATTAACACGGGGGCCGGTGAACCATACTATGCACCGAGGGACACAACAACTCGGGTGACCACCACTGAAAGGCCAACTCAGATACTCTTCCCATTAGTTGTTGATACTCCATACTATGACAACATAACCATCGAACTCAGCTACATTGACTACCTCTCAGGAACAGGGATTGATGATGCGACCTTCCTAATCACTAGTGGAAACTGGACTGTGCCTCAGTACCAGCTTGTTCGTGATGGTGGCGGAATATATAGGGTCTTCATTAATAGTAGTATCTTCGGAGATACAGGAACCGTCTACTTTGACATCACGTTGAGTAAAGCTGGATCGCCATTCTATGCCGCTCGAACAACTCTAGATGTTCCTGCTACAATAAAGGAGGTTCAGACATCACTCTTGGCAGAAGCTCCTCCTGCTGGTACAACGGCTGTTGGAGCTCCCATCGAAATCATACTTACTCTAAGGGATTTTGATCATGATGAGCCCCTGTCGGGTGCGTCCATCATGAGCAACTGGACTCTTCAATTTGGTACAGACTATAAATGGGAAGAGCTTGGGAATGGAGAATATAAGGTGACTCTCAACACAACTGGGCTCCTTGCTGAAGCGCATGTATTCCAGATTTGGGCTGACAAGCCATTCTACGAGACCGCAGTTGCCACAGTAGTTGTCCAACCCGGTGCTGCAACAGTTGAGATATTCCTCTCCAAGACGGCATACTACGGTGATTGGGGTGAAATCATCAATATCACATTCCAAGTCAGAGAACCTTACTATAACACTCCAGTTACAGGGATGACTGCAACTCTTCTCTGGAATGGAGTTGTGCGTCCTATGGCAGAACTTGGTGAAGGTTTCTACGGTATCTTACTTGACACCTCCTTGGAGGACTACGGTATATACGAACCCCAGATCACAGTGACCAAACCGTTCTATCAGCAACGGCAGAGATCATTCACGTTGGTCATATCTAAAGCAACAGGCCAGATTCTACCTGATTTCTCACTCTATAATTTCGTCATAGATACTACTGGGGATTTCGCTGTATATCTCAATGATACTGTGACAGGGAATCCAGTTGTTGGTGCAACTGTTACATCTGAATGGAATGGTACTGTATATCCAATGACTCCTACAGGAACTCCTGGACACTACAATGGAACTGTGGACGTCACTGGATTTGCTATTGGTTCATACATCCTCACAATCAGAGCTGTATCGACAAACCACATATTCCTGGAAACTGACATTGACATCAACGTTGTTCCAATCCCAACCAACCTATATTCATCAGACGGGCAAACTCTGTTGAATGTGTTCTTTGGAGATACTGTTGATATTCTCATGGTATACAATGACACATACAATGCAATTCTTATCACTGGCGCTCATGTAACATACACTCTGGGAAGTCTTACTGGCAATTTGACAGATGAGGGTGATGGAACATATAGTGCCACAATCGATGTGGGTTCACTGGCATCACAATCAATCTATCTAAAAATTATGGCGACAAAGAGCGGCTATGCCACTGGTATCAAGTCAATTATCGTTACCATATTGCCAATACCAACCCAGGCCACCGTTAATACAGCCCTGCAGTCTGGATACTTTGGTGCTCAGAAAAATTACACCTTCTACTACCATGATCTACAACATGACGTACCTATCAAAGGTGCCAATGTGCTAGCAACATGGGAGGGTGGGACACTCTCAGTTTATGATTTGGATAATGGATCCTATGTGGTAACCGTCGAAATAACTCTGACAACTCCTGGAGTCTACGATATTGTTGTCCAATTCAGTCTCACAAACTACACGGCAAGAACAATAACCTCTCTTATAGAGGTATATGCTACACCTGCCGAGATAATTGGACCTAGCTACTATGAGGTTCCTGTGGGTGAATCGGCATCAATCATGTATGAGATTGTAAATGAACTTGATAATTCTACAATCACTGATGTCAATGCAATTGCATTCTCTACAGAACTTGGAGAAACTGACCTAGTACTGTCAGAAGGGCTCTATGCTCTCATCATCCCTGACAATCTTCTGGATGGAACGTTCATCGAGTTTGACATCACATTTGCCACAGCGAAGTACTCTATCGCACCTATACAGGTTCAAGTACTAATTAGAAATATCCTTACAGAGTTGCGATACCTCAATGACACAGTTTTCACATCTCCAGGGACAACTTTCGAAATCGAGATAACATATTACGACCTCGACCATCTCACTGGTATCTCAGATGCAGATGTATCAGTGACTTACGAACAAAGTAATATCACATACTTAGAGGATTCCACAGCGGAAGCTGGTGGCGTTTACACTCTGTACTTCAGAGCTGAGGCTGGAAGAACCTTCACAGTCGAGATCAGATTTGAGAAGGAGAATTATGTAGCTCAAGTCTTCATTCTCACAGTCAAGTCTGATATAAGCCCACAACAGCAATTCCAGCAGGCTTTGGCGATTGGAGGAGGATCTGCCTTAATCCTTATAGCTATGCTCATCGTTGCCTACGTGAGGGTTTGGAGTGTACCTGTGCAAATCCGAGCTTTGAACAGGATGATACGGGCCCTTCGAAAGGGTCGTGTGCCGAAGCCATACAGAGCTCCAAGCAGATTGGACTCGACAATGGATATTGTGAACGAAGAAGCTGATGCTTTGAGGATGCAAAAGACAGCTGATGAGATCACTGAATATCCAATTGTCACTCATGTGCCCGAAGTCAACGAACTGCTGGAGGAACTGGCAACTATCACAGGTCTTGGTGAAGCTGAGATTGAAGCGTTCAGAGCTGACCTAGCTAGAATGAGGGCTAGTGAGCGACCAGGCTTTCTCAAGGAGGTCATTGATCAAGAGAAAGCTCGGCGTGCTGATGTACTAGCCAAACCACCTGCAGCAGAGCCCGCTCCTGAGCAGATTCCTCTAGAACAGAGACCTGAGGAGCTAGAAGACCTAAGACAGAAACTCATCAAGAAGGGAATGGCAATCGACGAGATTGATGTCATCCTTGAAGAGGCAAAGAGTCTCTCTAAGGCTGATCTTGATGCACTTCTAAGTAGCCTTGGTATCGATCTAGATTAATATGACCAAATGGAACCGGCTTGGGTCTACCAGCTGGTTCCTAATCATTTACCAATCATCTTGGAGAACAGTTAAGTGAGATTGATACCCATCGCGTTGCTATGGACATCAATGAAAGAATCAAACTGATCACCGGTGTGGGTGAAGAAGTAGTCACAAAACCAGAGTTAAGAAAGCTCTTAGAAGAAAAGCAAAATCCCATCGCATATGATGGATTTGAACCTTCAGGATTAGCTCATCTAGCGTTTGGAGTGTTTCGACCACTGCTCCTCAAAGATCTAGTGAAAGCTGGAATCAGATTCAAGATTTGGCTTGCAGATTGGTTTGCATGGATTAACAACAAGATGGGCGGCGACCTTGAAAAGATAAGGACTACAGGTGAGTATTTCATTGAGGTCTGGAAAGCAGCTGGAGTCCCGAGCGACAAAGTAGAATATCTCTTTGCCTCTGATGCCATGGATTCCATCGAGTACTGGTCGAGAGTTGTGAGGATAGCCAAAGTTACCACCGTTGCTAGAGCAACTCGTGCGCTGACTATTATGGGAAGAAAGGAGGGAGAAATGTCAGAAGTCGCTCAGTATTTCTACCCAGTGATGCAAGTTTGTGATATTTTCCATTTAGAAGCAGATATGACTCAGCTCGGTATGGATCAGAGAAGGGCAAATATGCTTGCTCGAGAGGTTGGACCTAAACTAGGCTTCTGGAAACCAGTTGTCGTTAGTCATCATATGTTGATCAATCTTGAGGGTTCCATAGAACCTGATGGTCTCGATGATGTAGGCCGTGACTTACACATGATTAAAACGAAGATGAGTAAGAGTAAACCATCATCGAGCATCTTCATACATGACACTGAGGAGGAGATACGGTCTAAGATCCTAGCTGCTTATTGTCCTCCGAGGGAGGTCAAAGGCAATCCGCTAATTGATTATGCAAAACATTTGGTTTTCAGATCTTTTGATACTTTGAAAGTGGAGAGAAAACCTAAGTTTGGTGGAGACCTGGAGTTTCAAAATTATAAAGAACTTGAGAAGAGCTACATTAGTGGAGACCTTCATCCCTTGGATCTCAAGAATGCCATGATTATCTACATCGATAAGATGGTGAAACCACTTCGAACTCATTTTGAGAAGAAAAAGCGTGCGAGGGAAATGTTGGAGCTTGTTAAGAGTTATCAGATAACTCGTTAGATAGTTTGCGTTTTCGAATGCGTCGTGATACAACTCCAAGAGCGACAAATCCAACAATAACGCTGAACCAGAGTGTGACAACTCGAATCAGAATTGTCGCCACACTTGCTTGCGAATCTGACATTCCCAGCAAGAATTGAATAAGAGCAACAGACGTGACCTCATACGTTCCTACTCCACCAGGTAAGAACGAGATTGCACCGATTATTGATGCTGTTGCATGAACAAAGGTTGCTTGAAGCAGTAGGATGAGTGATGCCGGTGCTAGTGATGGAAGAACGCCTCCTGAAACAAGGCTGAGCAATAACCAGAGTTCCAAGCACTCCATGAACCAACCTGGAATACTGATGATTGTGCTTAGGACAAGAGGTTTGGGTCCAAGTGTTTGAATCATTGTGTTCTCAATGTCATCAACATGGTCCTGAAATCGTTTCAGGGGTCCGAATGAGGTGAATCTTTTTAGGATCCTCTGATAGAATGTCTTCTGGCTCAGAACAATGGCTGCAATAAATACCACGCCTCCAAGCATTATGACTGTGAGTAATTCATTGCCTGTACTTACACCAATCCCAAAACCAATCATGGCAAGTAAGACGAGAGCAAGAAGATCTGTCACCCTTTCAGACACAACGATTGGAACTGTTTTGGCAACTGGTGTTCCATTGATATCTCGAATGAAGTAGCCTTTGATTGCCTCACCAATCTTTCCTGGTGTTGCGGTTAATGTAAAGCCCGACAGAAACACGCTGAAGCTGTCAGTGTGGGATAGATGAACATCTATGCGTTTCAGAAAGTACTGCCACTTCACATATCGAATTATGTAGTTCAAAAATGAAAGCACCATCATGGCGGGTAAGACCCACCACCATGGAATAAGCGCAAGATAGGAAATCACATCGTCGATTTTTCCATAGAGTCCAACTGCAGCAAAGACCACAACGCTGACTATCACGAAGGCAATTACTTTCTGAGCGCTAATCATGGATTGTTCAGATTTGGTTGTTTCTTCACCAGGCGTCATAGGCTATCTTCCTCACTCGTTGCCAAAGCATTGTTGGGACATGTAATAGAAATATGGACGGATATCCGGTGATCTGAGTCCGTCCACTTCTAAGCTCTTCATAGATATCATCGGCAGTTTCTATGTCCTGCAACCAGGTCTTTGCGTGACCCACTTCCCAGGATGTGTGTCCATCACTGCCTGCAGTCATTGGTTTGTTCAACCGCATGGCTAGTTTTTGTGCCTTTTTGTCGAAATATGGAATGATGCATCTGGAGTTGATACCCTCAATCAGGTCCACATGCCTTTTGATGATGTCATCAGGGAGCCCCTTCCTAATTGCGGTATATTTTCTGAGAGGGTCTCTCGGATGAGGAAGAACCACCAGTCCGTTACAAGCACGTATGTCTTCTGCAACCTCAACAAAGGATCGATTCTCAACGTGCTCAGATACGAAGAGACCTATCACTTCGCCGTAATCTGAGGTCTTATACTCACAACCAGGAATGATGAATCTCCCATCACGTTCTATGACTTTGAGTGTTGCAGCACGCCAGTGTTCAGTAGGTGCAACTCCCCTGAGACCCTTTTTCTTCATAAGTTTGAAGAGTGTGTAGGGGTTCTGCATTCCGTCCTTCGAGTGAATTGTGTGCATGTGTAAATCGAAGGCGGACAGTCTGGAACTCAATATGTTCACCCTATGGAATTATTGGTGGGAACAGTGGTGGGAAGAGGTTGAAGAGGAAGTCATGGATTCCAACATAGAAGAACAACGTAACAATTAGTGTGACAAAGAAGAGAATGCCTCCCACGAGAATTCCCTTATCCTTAAAGGCTAGGTGGGGCTTTCTTCCAACATCACTACCTGCGTAGACCAAGTGGATATATCTTAGAACTAATCCTGCTACAATGGGAACTGTCATAATGACTGGTTGAGTTACCAATGTTGCTTGATAATTCTGATAACAATACAACGCATAGAAGGCGACTACCCAAGTGGCTGACATTGCTATTCCTTGATCTAGCATCGTTTCTGTATATTTCTTAAAGACTGGTTTGTGAAGTGCTGCATCTTCTCCAAGTAGTTGAAGTTCATTCTTTCGCTTTCCAAATCCTAAGACCAGAGCAACGAAGAAGACTCCTATGACAAGCCATGAAGTGAAGGGTACGTTGATGAGAAAAGTACCGGCAACTGCTCTTATGACAAATCCAACAGCAATCACACAGATATCCACAATTGCGTAGTTTCGGAGTTTCCAATTGTATAGCTGGCTATTGACTAGGTAAACAAGCACCATCAAGAGAAATGCAGCATGCTGAAGCCATGCAACAATGAGACCACCAATCATTAACACACTTGCCAAAACCAGAGCTGTGGACCTTGATGCCTGACCTGAGGGAAGAGGGCGTTCTCGTTTCTCGGGATGTGCTGCGTCCTTTTCTTCGTCTACTATGTCGTTGAAGATATATCCCGCACTTGAAATTGCGCACAGGACTGCAAATCCAAACAACAGGACTGGCATACTACTAATTACAAATCCAAGCCATACTTCAAAACTGTCAAGTCTTCCAAACACTACTGGGAGGAAGATAAGCACATTCTTGTACCATTGGTGCGGACGCATCAGTTTAAGATATTCATAGAATCCCATTATCTAAGTCTCCTAGCAACCGTTCATTCTGAATATGAGCTCCAAAGCTTACCCCACTCGGTTTCTTCGAGGAACCACTTCACCCATTTCTTTCCTTTGAGGGGAAGCCATATCCCGTCATGATACAAGCCTGAGAGCTGTGTGGGGAGCCACATCAGGGGGGACCTGAACAAGAATGTTTCCATTCCTGGGAATCTCAAGAACCCTCTATTGAACGCAATTACTGGGCTCTTCCCTGGGCTTAGTTTGAAATTAGGTAAGCTTTCCCATGACTCGAAGTCACCCACAATCTGAATCTTCTCGGGATCAGACTCTCCTAGTCCTAAATTCTTTGCAATCTGTAGTTTGTGGACACACTCCTGGTCTATCCCCATGAGCCTTGCTTGAACGGTGTCTGCAGCCACCATATCGGAGGTCGCAAGCAAGATATTCCCAATCTTTGGAATCATTGTCCGTGGTCCTGCACCATCTCCCAACACGGTACCATCAGTCAAAACAAACTCTGAGTGAGAAATCGTCTGCTGCATCAATAATAAATCAACAAGAATCTCATGAATCTTGAGATGAGCTAGATGTCTGTTCTTGGTGAGATAGAGTCCAAAAGAGTCTTTGAGTGCTCCTGTCATCTGTGTGTGCCCATGCGTCTTAATAGTCGGTAGATGAATAATATTGGTTCCGAAAATTTCCTTAGGTGCTATAGTTTCACCAAAGATGTCTTCCATCACTAGAGTCTTCTGGGGAAGATCTACATCGACATAGGTCGCCTTGATGAGAGGGAGGAACTTGATCCTATGCTTCTTCATTACAGGATACCAGTTGTTATTCTTCACACCAGCATAGATGTTAGTCACAACGGTTTCATTCTCTACAGCAGTTATGTTCCGGTTGTCAAATCCATCAGAGATTAGTTTCTTCAGAAGACCATCAAGGATGTATGGATTGGTGGAGCATGCAGGATAGAGCTTACTCCAACTTAGATTCAACTTGATTGTAGTAGCTACATCCTTTGATACGAACTTATCATAGTCTGCAAGGTCCATAACTCTCGCAATGTCCTCTTTGATTGTCTGAGGAGTAGTCTTGACAACAGCTACTTTAGGCATGGGTCCTCATCTCACGACTGAATGTATAGTATCGGCGAACTTGTACTCCTTATGAAGTTGCCTTTAGAACCGTTCCTAAAAAATCAAAGTATCGTTGAAAGATTGCCCGTAATGCTTATCATATATGGTGCTATCTCGATTCCTTGGGATGTTAATGGTGTTTGGTAGGAAGCAATCTACTTCTATATTTGCTCTATTCCTTTTACTAACAGTTTTTTCACCATTGGCGGATCTAGGCCCAGCTACCATTGCAGTTAAAGATAATGTCGTCGCAGATGTCCGGATACTTGATCTACTTCCTGATCCAGCTCTTCAGGATTCACCTGATGTAGTCATGGAAAGTAGTTCTGGAGAATTTTTTTATTATCACGATGGAAATAGTGTTTCACTTGCTTGGTCTCATTTAGCTGGAACTCCTCTCGATTTCAGACCAGAAGCTGTTGCTGGTCTGCCTGATTGTTTGGACTTCATCTACTTGTTTCAAGAGTTTGAGTGGCCCTACAATGAAGTTCCTACAGAGGTCATATATGAGATTAAATACAACACAACATTCACTGGCAGTTTTCTAACAGAAACTTTTGGTCAGGTAATGTTCAAACTCTACGTATGGCTAGTCGATTCTTCGGGAGAATGGGTTCAGTTGTACGAATCAGATCCCCCGTACATAGATGACATGCTGACTAGGTCACAGCACTTGTCATATTTTCAGACATTCAATTCCTTTGGTGGGATGGTCGAGAGTGAGCAAGGTATACAGGAGGACCCAGAGGATTCTGTGGCGTTTGTAGTGGGTCTCGCACCAACAATAAGATTTGAATACAATGAACCTGAGGGGATACATCCTTGGGAAGTATACACTGGAACAGTGATCTTTGGAATACAGTCCCTTAAACTTACAGCATTTCTCCAGACAGAGAATGATCCCTCTCTCGGAATTGCCTCCTTGTTCAACAACACTTGGAGTAAGGATATCAACTCAGTATACCCCTATCCACCTCTTGCTGGTTCAGCAAATGACTGGGCTACTGATGTTGCGACTGGTGACGATGGTTCAGTCTATATTGTGGGTCATTCAAGCATTCCGTACGATTACTACATTGAAACTGGACACTACTTCGCATATCAAACCCTACTAAAATTCGACCCAAAGACCAATCTGATTTGGAGAAGACATCTAGAGAATCAAACCTATGGTCGAGGTGTATGCGTTGATGGCGGTTTTATCTACACAAGTGGCAAAATCAGAAATGAAACAGGATGGTATAATGCAATCATCGCAAAATACACCACGTCCGGCCAGCTTCTTTGGAAACGAATATGGGATAACGGTGCTGATGAAATAGGTGACTCGATTGCTGTTGCCCCAGATGGCACAATTTTCGTCTGTGTTATTTATCAGAATATCCGTGCCTATAATGAGTCTGATGCTTTTCTAAATTCGGTATTATTGAAATATAGCCCCAAGGGTGAACTATTGTCAAATCTGACTCTTGACATTCCATACATGGAAGATCAAAGCGAGATGAGAGTAACGAACAGCAGCTTATATCTTTGGGAGGGACATGTTTCGTGCCGTGATCATGATGGGAATATTCTCTGGTCCACATTTAATACAGAATATGCATTCACACTTTCGACAAATGGCACACTGTGTACTGCACGAGAAACTTTTGTTGATGATATCGAGTATATTGAATACCTCTGGTGGGATTCTCAAGGAAACATCACTCGATTATCGAACTTTTCCATTGTGTATGATAAGACGTACACTGAACGGACTCAGTGTGGTCAGATTGCAGTTGCTCCAGACGGTTCTTTGATTGGATTATTAATGAAGACTGGTATCGATTTTGGATATGTGATGGTCAAGTTCAGTTCTGAGGGTGAACTTCTTTGGAACAAGACTATCATCGACAAATTCTGGGGGCAGTGGATACAAGGTGTTCACTTGAGAGTAGCATCAACAGGGCTTGCATATGAGGTAAATTGGTGGAATATGGATATTCATATTGATGCATTTGTCATTGGAAATTATTCAATTCCTGCTACCCCAGTAGATCCGACGATTATCGTATTCTTGGGTGGCGGAATAGTACTTGCAGCCGCAGCGTTGGTATACTGGAAGCGTCGGCAAACAGTCTAGGAAAGAGGCAAGACTTCACTCCTCAATTCACTTCCAACTCTAACAACCTTTGGAATTGCAGCACCTCTGTAAGTGGCACTGAAGATACTGGTTAGAAAACCATCAAAGAAAGTCTTTATCCCCTCTGCGAATACCTCATGGGCTCTAAACATAATCTTCATTTCGAGATTCTCTAAGAACTCATTGAAAGCTATTCGTCCGAAAGATCTAACTCTCGATCCTCGAGAGTTAGCTGCAAATCTGAAGTCAGCTTCTTTAGGATCATTCCAAGCAAGCTGAAAGAGAATGTCATCTGGAAAATTCTGATGAATTCTATCGCATTTCTGAATCTCATCTATCGAAGTCACACCCTCAGGAATTCCTCCATGACATGCGAAGATCCCTTCTGAGCTGACAGCAGCCATTGGAAGAACTTGGAATGCGTCAAGATACATGCTGTAGACCTCGAATGAGAACTTCCTTGAAACTTCAGTGTAGAACCCATATCGCTGAGCCACCTCATCTGACTCGTGGTTCCCACGAAGTAAAATGACTCGTTTTGGATCACTCAGGGCTAATGCGAAGACAAGATTGACAGTTTCAATCTGCGCAGGACCTCTATCTCCGTAATCTCCGAGGAAGACGAATGAATGATTCTTGTACTTAGAGAAGAGGGTCTGAACACTTGAGATGGATTCTAACTCTCCATGGAGATCTCCGATAAAGAAAACATTCCGTGAGGGTATCTCCATGACATTGGGTTTGTCACGATAGAGATCTCTTGTCATTCCTGCTAGTTGTTCTATTTCCTCACGTGTGACACCTAGATTGCCTTTGAGAATGGATTGAACAATCTCCAAGTTACTTGTTCACATCCTACTTCCAATTCATTGCCTGAAAGACCATTTCAACTGCTTCTTCTGGAGTGTTTGCCGCATAAATCGCATCTGCTCTCCTCTCATCAATCCTCTCCCCAGCCAGCTTGGCTGCCCAGCCTCCAGTAGGCACCAATGAAATGATAGGCTTGTTCGAGAACCAGGCGATTGCTATCTCACTAAGGGTACCAGCTAGACCATCAATTGCAATCACTGCATCACCCGTCTTCGCTACTAGAAAGTTCCTAGCATAACCGAGACCTGTGGGAATTGCAATGTCAACAAACTCATTTGCATGTTCTTTTGCATCAGTAGGGAGGATTCCCAAAGTCTGTCCTCCCTCATTCTTTGCACCTCTACATGCAGCCTCCATCACCCCTCCAAGCCCTCCACACACCAGAACCGCTCCTCTCTTCGCGATCTCAGCACCTACGCGTTCAGCAAGTTCTAGATTCCTTGGGCTGCTATCTGATCCTCCGATGACAGAAATTACTCTCGCTGGCATGACACATCTCCACGTTCAATGATTCCGTGATGATTCAAGGGTATGTATCTTCTTTTTGAGCATACTATAAACATCTTTTGAGAGTCGTCCTTCTTTCACTCTCTTTCTGGCCGCCTCAAGGAGTGACAGTCCTGAATCAGAGTTTTTGAATCTGGACAGAATCTCATCTGGGATGTCTTCAATTGGAATTGTGGGATTTGGGTCAAACCGAGTGCAGACTATAGCTCGCTCTATCTGATTATTGACATGTGTTGGCAGCATCCTTGCAGAAAGTGCATAGATCTTTGCGATTGTGAGTAATGCACGGGACTTAAGATTGAGTGTTGACCATCCACTGTCAGTACCAACGATACAGATGTTGGACTCTCTTTTGCAATACTGTGAGCAGTATCTACATATGCATGGTTCTAGTCTGATAGCTCCAGTTTTCATAGAAACCCAAGCAACCCCCTCCGCAAGTTCCACCGCACATGAGTCATCCGTCACTCGCAATCCTAGTTCAATAGCGATTGTTCGGATTTCACTTACCTCTTCATCTGTGTTAAGTGGAGTGACTGGTTCCGGAATAGTTGGCTCATAAATGGGACAGATTTCTTCATCCAAGGCAACAATCCTTGGGAGTTGACATATGGCGGGTTTATGGGTAAGGAGACCCTTTGCTACAGACTCTATGACATTATCTATGCTTTGGACTGCATGAACTGGTATTTGCTTGCCAAGAAACGCCTCTAACAAGAAAGAACCAGCTTCAGCATCACGGACTGAACCCACAACGACAATCAAGAGTGGTGTCTTCGTGCTCAATGAGAGTCGTTCAAACATGTCTGGAATCCTCTCAAATTCATGAGGTCGGAGGATTAGGATTATTGCGCTATGTCCTTTGGTGAAGGTTCGGGAAAGACCTTCCATTCTCTCTGAAAAGGGTATTGACCATAGTTGCAGGACCACACTCAGATCATTTGGATAATCTACTCGCACTACTCCAAGGCTCAGACCTACTGCGTTATACAACTGACAAGAAACACGGTCTCCAGAAGCTCTACTAAGAAATCCAGTTTGCAATGGTAAATCATTACCAACTACCAGGACCTTGAATATCATGCGGCCTCGTGGAACATCAGGAGTAGTCATTCTCAGATGACTACATACGTGTTTATGAACTAATACCTATGGGTCTTGGTACCAATCGCTATGGGAAGATATTTTTCGTGTCATGTCATTTGGACTGCGAGAAAAATGGTACGAATCTATAGAATCGGGGAAGCAGAAAAAGCAGTTCGAGCAGGGTATGAGGCGTCCTATGTGGCAGATCTCATTTTTCGTGAGCCTTTGGATAGCTGTGGTATAATTCTGGTTGATATTGACCCTGATGGGAAAAGTTCTCCCCATGCGCACGAGCATCTTGAGGAGGCATTCATTGCACTATCACCCCTCTCGATCTATGTTAATAATATCTGCCATGAGTTGAATGAGGGCGATGTTGTATTAGTGGATCCCGGTGAAGCACACTCCTTTGAAAGCAGAACAGAAATGAAAGGCCGTATGCTCGCGATGAAATTTCCCAACATAAAGGACGATAAGGTTGTACCGGTTGGAGGAGGTGAAGATTAGTATTCATTATAGTCAAAATCCTCTTCTTCATCATCCTCAAACATGATGTCCACTTGGGCTCTTCTATGACAAAAGAAAGAGGAGCCTGAGACCGCGCTTTCAATTGCTTTACTAGTTCTCGCTTTTCTTGACGCCGACATCGACGACCAATGAATCTCTCCATTAGAATAACAATGAATCCACCTATGATCGGACCAACTTCTCCAAACTGGTCAATTAATTTCGGAAATGAACCTTTCTACCTACATTTTACCACCTCTCTCATCACACACTATATTCATTATTGAACTATTCCTATGACACTATAGTATTTTATTAAAAAAATAAAACAAAGATTTGAGGGGTGGAAGTGATATTGAAGCACAATGCGAAACTAGTCATATTAGGAATATCTTTTACCGCTATCATCTTCCTCGGTCTTCTACCTCCTCAAGCACTCGCAATTGCTAGACCTCAGAATTGGCCAAGTTGGGATATTTGGAGGGAAACCACTCCTGAAGCACAGGGTATGGATTCAAGTAAGATAGAGGAAATGTATGGTTTTATCGAAGCAAATGAGATTAATATTCAAAGTGTGTTGATTATTCGCAATGGTTACATAATAAACGAGGAATATCTCTATAACTCTGTAAGGCGGGAAGACAAAAGTTACTATTGGCCTGAGGCTGATCCATATTGGGAACTCAGAGACGGTAGACTACATCAAGTTTGGAGTGTCACAAAATCTGTTGTGTCTTTGCTTACAGGAATAGCTATTGAAAAGGGATTTTTCGATTTAGACACCAAATTCTTCGATGTTTTCCCTGAAAGGTGGGATTCTGCGAAATATGGTGATCCTGTGTATTCTGATGCTAAAAGGGACATAACCATTGAGAATCTACTTCTGCAAAACGTTGGTATTCAATGGAATGAGTTCGATCCAACAACCAGCTATGAATGGACTGTTGATGGCTTTAGTCTCGATTATTATCTGACGAAACCATTGGATTATCTACCAGGAACAGATGATCCTCTCGCTTGGACATATTCAAGTGGAAATGCAGAAATGCTATCTGTGATTCTCGCAAATAAGACTGGGATGACAATGGCTCAATTTGCCCGGGAATACTTATTCAAACCTCTTAAAATCCGAGATAGCGAATGGGATTGGATGTATGGTCCTTCAGCATGGGGGACAGGAGATCTTGCAATTAAGTATCACGGGGGATTTGGACTTTTCATGACCCATAAAGCGATGGCCCGCATTGGGTTGTTGGTTTTAAATGAAGGCAAGTGGCATGGAAGACAAGTCGTTTCAGAAGAATGGGTTGATACATCAACAAGTGCATTAATAGACAGGTTACTATTTGGAGAAATTCCAATTCACTATGGATATCTATGGTGGGCTACTCCCGGTAAATATTTCCAAGCATTCGGGGCAAATACAAACCGGATAATTGTAATGCCTGATTATGATATTGTGGTGGTCTTCACTGCCAATGATCCAAATGATTTGGTATGGTCTGGTCCCGTCGATAGTCTACTCATTGACACATTCATAATACCAGCGATTCTGTAGTATTTCCACTTATTGGGATGAAGGATGTATTCTGGTGAAAATCACTGGGACTCACACAGGTGAATATCGTGGATTAGCTATTACAGGAAAGTTGTACCAGTTAGAAAAAGTTGAGACTAGTACTCATCAAAATCGAAGTCTTCTTCATCTTCATCCTCAAAGACAATATCCACTGGAGCTCTTCGATATCCAAAGAAAGAGGAACTAGGGACTGCCCGTTCGATTGCCTTTCGTAACTCTCTCCACTCCCGATGTCGGCGACGTCGACCAGTGAAACCCGCCGCAGTAATCAGAATGAAAGACACGATGCCAACTAGATAGAGCTCCAATCTTGTATCAAATAAGCCTGAAACTGCGCTTAGTGCTAATACAACTATACCTCCGATGATCAATACATTGATTGAACAGTCGCAGGTGATACCAAGCTGTGGGGGTCCAATCTGAAAGTCCTCTGGATCTGCACCTGGCGCTAGATTGAGATAATAGTTGAAGACTGATGCTAGCAGTATTGCAACTACCAAGATTATCCAGGTCAGAATATCCAAATTTCATCCATCTCCATATTCTATTCAGCCTCAAGCTCAGCTACCCTCAGATAACTGAATCCATACTCGCCTTCATAAGATATCTCCGCACTTTCACTTGGAGTTATCGTCAATATTACTGAATACTTTTTGACCACTTCAGGATTTGCATCTGATACCTCGAAGCTTCCATTAGTGAGTGCAATCTTGTGCCCTGTTCTCAGGGATCTGACATCAGGATGATTCCCAACTGCAATGGCAATACGTGCTTGCAGCTTATCATTTCTCACAACAAGCATTTCGACATCATCAATGGTTTCGAGTGAAAGGACATCCATCCATCCCTTGAGTTCTTCCTTCAACTTCTCTTGGTCTATGGGACCATCCGTTGTCATCCCCTCAATTTGGGGAACCTGTCCCTGTATTTCATTCAGAATGGGTGTGATCTGAGAAGTATTCCAACCCTTCTTCACAAACGCCTTCAATGCATGCTCTGCGATTTTCTCGAGAGCCGGTTTGAACCTGTCATGTGATGATGATGAAACCTTGTACAACATTAGAAACGAGGCTAATGCTCCGTCTTCCTTGTTATAGGCAACACCAATCTTGTACGCGGTGACTGCTAACTGCCATGCATTATCATGGTCGTCAAACTGAATTGAGTATTTAGTCAGGTCGTTTAACATTGACATTGTGACTTCAGGATATTGTAGTTTATTCTTGGTAAGACTAAATCCTCCCATGAATTTCCTCAGGATCTGCATAGTGATATAGAGACCTTCAGAGGTTTCAAGCATGTTCGTGAGATTGATTCTGTTAATCATGCTATCATAGAGACTATAATAGTAGTCAATCTCATCATAATCTTCCCTGATGAGAGCCAGGACAATTCTTACAAAAAAGACTGAAGCTTTCAATTCATCATTACTGACTTCAGCGAACATAAGCAGTCTAAATGCCTCCTCACTGATTTTGAGAGCATCTTCAATACCTTTTCGTGTTCCACGGTACAAGTGGCAAATTGTTTCCAAGTAGTAGAGGAACAGAGTTAGGTCTGATGCCTGTCTAACAAGCTGACCATGCGTATCACTGTCCTCAGTTAGAGTTGACACGATTAAAAGTCGTTCAATCTCATTCTGTACAGCCTCGATTTCATGAGCCAGAGTATCGTATTTTCCTTCCCTGAAGTCATCAAACATGTTTGGTATGTCAGCTTTAATGTCCTCGAGAAAGTCAAGTACAAAGAGAGGCTGCCCCTTCGATAGCTTCCTATCGAGCCCCTCCGCTGGACGTTTTACAGACCTAAGAACTCTTAGTGCGTGATCCTCAATTATTCGGATTCTCGTTACTGGATCATATGACTCCTGACGGGCGATACTGTACCTTACCTCCTCAGAGTAAATGCGGTCTCTGATCACTGAGAGGTCTTGCTTCAATTTGTCATCAGTAACTGACTCCATCAGTTCCAACACAAATGCAGACCCTACAATCCCTTCAACCTCGACATTCAGGTCTTGAATTGTGTTCAACAACTTGAGGTCACTAGTGACAATCTTTGATTTCTTGTTGCGCATCGCACCCAGAATTAGAGACATGTCATTTGGCTGTGGAAGCGAAGACTCTGGTCGACTAATGCTGTCCATGAACGATTTGATGTCCTTCGAGAGAGTTTCATCAATCTGTACGATCTTCTCAGCCTCTCTCCTAAGATACCAGCGCAGCTCTTGGAACACTTGTCTAGTTATCCACAGTTCCATTTCTGCGTTGTCTGCGGCCGCTTTCACAATAGCCACATCTTTGGGCCGGTCTGAAAAGCCCGATATGAAGAAGTTCGCGTCTAGATATACACGCATATAGTCATGTCTCCAATAGTTGTACTAGTCTGGCCAAGTCTTGAAACACAAACCCGGGTCAGAGAGGACTGTCACACAATGTCCCACATTAAGGTCTTTCTCTCTCTACGTTGGCCTTATTGAATGAACATGTGAATCGTCGATTAAAGGTTGCGATTGGGCCTGAACTGGGATTTCGGTGTCACTTTTCATTCCTTCTTCCTATTTTCACCTAAAATGAGGATTAACCCTAAGATGCCGATTCCTACCCATACAATTACTTCTAAGGTTCTTGAAATAGGATTGATAAAATCGATGAGTATTCCCGACATGCTTAGTAGTCCGGAAATTGAAAGAATCACCAGAATCCCCCCTATACATTCTGGAATCTTCCGTTGGAGTGGTTTCATCTTATTCTCTTCTGAAACTACTGACAACGAATTATCCCTCTTTTCCAGTTGCTGAAGATACAATGCAACCTTCTTAAAAAAACAGACATGCCCACAGTCTTTTTATGCACGATTGTTATATCATAATATGAACTATCACCTACAGCACGGTCAAGAGTCACGCTGAGGGTTCGCAAACCACAAGGTATAACTGCGAATGCTTCCCACTCTTTACCAACCAAGGGCGTAGCATATTCAATGTGCGGGCCGATTAAGCTCTTTGGCGTGCGGAGCTTATCTTGCGATTAACCTCAAAATGGGTTCTTCGGAATGCGGCGCACAAAACATTAGGTGGTGGCGCGGCAATGCACCGCGTTGCTCGCACAGAGCTGCGCCCACCTTCTCTTTCTTAGAATAGATTTGTTTGCAATGTCTTACATTTAATAGTTGCATATGATACTGCTAGGTTTACCAAGGTGGTTGCGGTGGGTGACAATAATGAGCCTCCTGTTTGGGACCTTTCACCGTTGGTAGAGAGCGAGGATCCAAACAAGGTGAAGCGAGAAATGGATGAGTGCCTCAAACAAGCAGAATCATTCGAAAAGAAGTATAGAGGTCGAATAGGTGGTCTATCTCCTTTTGAGATATATGATATGTACAAGGAGTTGGATACAATCCAGATGACTTGGGAGCAAGTAGGTGGCTATACATATCTGCGTGAGACCCAAGATGCTTCAGACACCACTGCGAAAGGGCTTCTTGAATATGCGATGAGAGTGGATACTGAGTTCAGATCAAAAATCGTCCTTTTTGAGATTGAAATCACTAGAGCTCTCGTGGAAAGACCAGAGCTTGTTGAGAATTCGGCATTAGAAGAATATCGACATACATTGGAGAAGACAAGGGAGAAAGGAAAGTACCTCCTATCTGAGCGTGATGAGCAGCTTATACTTGAGAAAGATCTCTATGGTATAGACAGCTGGTCCTTTCTACATGATAGACTACGCAGCACGCGGAAGTATAGAATTGCTATTGATGGTGAAGAGAAAGAGATGGTCTATTCAGAACTCGCAACCATTTCAGATAGCAGTCCAAATAGAGAGTTCCGAAAAGTGGCGGCAGAATCGTACTACAAGGGTGTAGTAGAAGACCGGCTTACATATTCTACTGCTATGAAATGTATCTTTGGGGATCATCTGAATCAGGTAAAACTTCGAGGATATCCAAGTGTCTTAACTCAAAGTCTTCTTTACAATGATATTTCGGAAAATGTCCTCTATGAACTTATCGAGTCTGTGAAGAAAAATACTCACATCATCAGAAAATTCCTGAAACTTAGAGCCAAAGCAATGGGACTTGCAAAACTCACAGGTTATGACATCAGTCCGATTAAGATAGCTCCTATCAGCAAGCGTCAAAGCAATATTCCGTGGTCAGACGCAAGGAGGTTAGTGATTGAATCCTTCACAAACTTTGACGAGGAGGCTGGTAAATTTGTCGCGAGCCTCTTTGAAAAAAGGAAAATCGATGCGAGTGTTCGACCAAACAAGTCTGCATCTGGTTTTTGCTATTATTTTCCAGGACTGCGGACTTCATATATCATGATGAGTTATGGTGGTGCTTTCGTGGATATTGCAACATTGGCTCATGAAAGTGGGCATGGACTTCATTCTTACTATGCTTCTAAGAATCATACATGGATTAATTTCGATCCAGGAAATTGTCTTGCAGAAACTGGTAGCAACTTCGGAGAGATGCTATTGTTCGATAAATTACTTGCAGAGAGTGATGATGATACGCGTTTCTTAGTTTTGGACAAAGCATTGAGTGGTCTATACCTGATGGTGTTCTATATGCTTAATGATTATCTCTTTGAACATAGTGTGTTTACTGCTATGCAGAACAAAGAAACAATCAATGCTGAGAAGCTTGACGCGCTATGGTTAACTGCTAGAAACGAGGTATTTGGTGATAGTGTTGAGTGGTTACCTGGAATGGAACAATGGTGGGTTGTGCCAAATCATCATTTTATGCCTAGATTTAGATTTTACAATTATCCATACTCATTTGCACATCTTTTAGCTCTAGTCCTGTACCAACTTTACAAAGAAGAGGGAGCATCATTTGTGCCAAAGATGAAACGAATTCTTTCTGCTGGAGGTTCAGAATCTCCGAAGATACTTCTATCAGAGATTGGTCTAGACATAACAGATTCAAAGTTCTGGGAGTTTGGATTCAAGCAAGCAGAAACCTACTTGGACGAGTTTGAAGTAATAGTGAAGAATCTCTAGTCCATTCGCGGCACAATAAGGCACCGCGTTGCTCGCACAGAGCTGCGCCTACCTTTTCCTTTTCTTCAAGAATCAATACTGATAGTGCGTGAATGAGTGTCCTAATTAAGGAAATTTCATCCGGGTCTGTGATTGTAATGGTCCGACCTCGCTCTATAGCATTCCTTGGAATGGCTATCATGTCTATACTTCTTTTCTCAGGAGTTCAACCTGTTGCAGCTGTAGCTCCAGACATTTGGAGATGGGGTATAGAAGGAGACCCTGAACTGGGTCAGGGGTTTGACGTTTGGGCGAATGTCTCTGATTCTGACTTTGATCTAAAAAACGTTACAGTAGAAGTCGTTGGTCCCAGCATGTCACTCTACAATCTTCTGGCTTTCAATGGCACATTCTACACAGGCACGGTTCCAGCTTTCCCGAACGATGGAAATTTCAGAGTTAGAATACTCGCCTATGATTTCATGAACAATTCACGAAGCAGTTATCCTCGCTATATAGAATATGAAGAGAACCCAGAACCTCCCATCGATCCCACTGTTACTCTTCCAGTTGTTGTTGGGTCAAGCCTTGGCCTCGTAGTGGTTGTTGTCGGACTAGCAATGCTCTATGACAAAAGGATGAGTGCTACTGAAAAGTCAAGCTAAACCAATGCCAAAAACTAATTATATCACATATGATATAATCGTGAATCTTATAAGCCCATGATTCTTGGTTGGCAAGTTGGTTTTTTCGATTATTATATCCGAGAAGTGCCAATATGTTTGATATTTGACAAAAACCAAACAATTATAAGACTATAGGTTGGATATGCAGTAGCATTGGAGGTCATTGCCGCGATGTTTAGGTATGCATTCAAGCGCGTAGCACGCAGTTATCGACTGTTTATTGCCCTGACAATCGGTGTTCTTCTGGCGACTTCCTTCTTTGCTGCCACCAATGTTGCTGCTGATGTTATATCCAGAGATGCACTCAATGCGAGTGTTGAAGGATACATCTACGATTTTGCAGTAGAGAGTTCATCATCCAATTGGTCAACATCAGACATCCAAGATCTCGAATCGACAATTTTGGCCTCAGACGATGGAATAACAGCTTCAACGCACTCTACTCAGCTCAAATTTGAATACAACAATACTGGTTTGAACATGACGCTTGCTGGAATTGAGATGTCTTCACCTCTCACAACAGGTATGCAACTGATATCAGGTCGGTCAAGTCTTGGACCAAATGAAACCTACATAGTTCTGGGATCTGCAAATGAATCACTTTTTGCCTTGGACCAAGTTGTAGAAGTTGAGGTCGTTGTGAAAGGCTTTCCATTTCCATCGATTATCCGACGAAACTTTACGGTTGCGGGGTTAGTAAGCTTCCCCGAAGATACACGCGATGCTATCCTACAAGCTCCAGCCTTTAACTTATTTGACTTATTCACTGGCGGAGGTGTTGGTGGTGGAGCGTTTGCATTCTTTGGTGCCTCCACTTACAATTTAATGATCACAGATTGGGATCTATCTATATCCTCAATACTACAAGAGGCTTCTGAGATATCAAACCATATCAGTGTGGGTCTGCGAAATCTTATACATGTTCAGATAGACCGTCAGAGAGTACTGGACCCATATGATATCGACGCCTCACTTGCAAGACTAAATGGGATTGAATCTGTCATCAGCGTACCTGTTAGTGCCTATAACGGAGATATAATCTCAAACCTCCGAAGTCCACTAACAATCTATCAATTCACTTCAATCTTCATGAACCTGCAATTCATTTCATTATCACTTCCCGTATTTCTGCTGGCATATTTCTCAGGAACAATGGTGAGTGATGTAGGATACAACTTTCGAAGACGAGAGATAGGATTGCTTCTAACAAAGGGGTATCA
>JBHLOX010000006.1:0-48623 GCA_048940045.1 Promethearchaeota archaeon | reverse complement strand
CAGTTCGAATGCGGAGGTTGCCAAGCCAGGTTAAAGGCGCAGGGCTCAGATCCCTGTCTCGTAGGAGTTCGCGAGTTCGAATCTCGCCCTCCGCACCACTCCTTTATTGCTTAGCTCAATATCCTAAATAATGATTGTCGAATCTCCTTCTTGGGAATTATCGTTGAGTGCTCAGATCTCAAAATGGACATATCTTCTTACAGCTGCATTTCTGGGTGGATTTTTGTACTGTATTCTCACCTATATTTCATTCACCCTATTTCCTGGTTCTTTCACATTGGATGACTACCTGAGTGTGCTTGGAAATTCAAGTCTGAATCCAAATGGGGCAATTTTCTATAATATTGCTGTTATTCAGGTTGGAGTGCTTCTGCCACTATTCTATTTCGGGTTATACAAGACATTTGGTGGAAATAGGAAGAATCTTCTTGTGATTGCAGTGTTGTTTGGACTTCTCAATTCTTTTTCAGTGATGATGTCTGGTGTGTTTTCTGAGGATATGTACGACCTACATTTCTTTTGGAGTTTCATGATCTTCGCAACTTGGATTCCGGTGCTGTTCCTTACCAACTTTGCACTCCTTAAGCAACGTGGTTTTATCAAGTTGGTCAGTTTGTACGGTCTCGCATTAGCAGTGTTTGATACTCTTTTCGTATTCTATGTCCTTCTCATTGGAACAGACTCTGGAGCAATAATTGAATGGATTACAATCTTTTCCTTTATTGCATGGGCTGTCCTACTTGCCACTTTTGCACTAAGAGAATCTGTAGCTTCCTCTTCTACATCATAGTCTACTTCTGAAGATACTATAGGAAGTAGACTTCATCATTCCCAATCTCGGCCTCCGCCCCAATTTCACTTCTACCTTTTTCGTTTCCAAATAACGACCAGGGTAAGAATGATAACAGAACCTCCAAATGCGACAACGGTCAATGAAACCATGTTTGATTCATTCTGTATTCGAGAGATTTCCAGAGTGAAAGGACTTTGCCAATCTGCATAACTATCAAATATTGCATAATCTAGAATTCCATCTGATTTTGAATATTGCTTGATAGATACACAATACGGTGTGATTAATGAAGAATTCCAGTATTGGTAGTACACCAGAGTAAAGTTCCATTTGGTTGAAGTTTCATTTACCCACCCGACACGATTATTGTATATCTCATGAAATGAACTGTCTATAACATCCAGAGTGAACTCCTCAAGGAAAGTCCAATTGCCGAGTGTCAATGCGAAGGGGCCGAGTACATCAAACATAGCAATATGAAATGGTGGCTCAGGTTCATAGTCTGAAAACGCGGTGCCATTAGCCCAAAAGGGGGACACACCTGGCGTCTTTGGACTAACAGGATAAGGTATTCCTGTGATATCATCTATCTCAATGTACATCTCTTCATCAAAGTGAACTAGACCATACTCCCATGATCCATTTACAGAAACATCCTCGTAACAAACCCCCTCATATCTATATGAGATTCGATCACCTACCTTTATGCCCCACTGAAAATCTGATGGAATTGCGGATGCATCAGATAATCCGAGAGCGATAATCATGAGCACAACAATTGTGCAGAGAATGGGTCTGTGTATTCCCCTCATCACCATATGCCTCCGGATATACAATCCAATCCCTGGTTAAATAGATTGTCGAATCTCGCCCTCTGCACCATTATTTTAATTATTCATTTTGAGGGAGAATGAACATCGTTTCTATTCTCTCCACACCCTCCAGCTTCTCGAGTTCACTCGTGATGAATTGAGCAAGCTGTGGGATATCCGACACACGAACCATGCACATGAAGCTAGCTGGTCCAGATGTTCGCAGAACTCTGGAAATCTCTTCATACTTGGAGAGTTTTTTGTAGATATTATCAGACTCTCCTGGATTCGATGTGATTAGGACTACTACTTCGACCTCATATCCGAGTTTTCTATGATCCAACTCGAGAGTGTACTTCTTGATGACACCAATGTCGACCAGTCTCTCCATCCTGTTTCGGATAGAACTGGGACTGAGGTTCACTACAGCAGCGATTTCTCTCAGAGAACTACGGGCGTTATCTGTGAGCATCTCAATTATTCTAAGGTCTTTCTTATCAATCCGTTCTGTCGACCCCATGTAGAACATCCCTTAGATGTTTCTGAGAAATTACGAGGTCTTGACCCTAGTGATCACTTTCTGACCCATGACATCCCAAACTTCCACCGCTACATTCAATTCAATCTTTGAGGCAAGCTCCTCATCTGCTGGCTTTGGAACCTCATAGGTTTCGTAGGTTTCAGTGTCCATGAGACTGTAGGTTTCACCCATGTCAGTGATGACTGTTGCACTTCTCTTATCAATTAGAGGGACATCAACCATCCGGTCTGCTGGCATGATGACATTCCGTTTTCGGTTGTCAAAGAAGCCAATAGCAACTATGTTCGCCTTGGCTGCGCCATGCTTTCCAGGCTTTGATTTCTCTATTGATACGACTCTACATGGTTCTCCTTCGATTAGGAAGTAGCTTCCAGGTTTCAGGGTTTTCGCCTCAGACTTCTTAATGCTCACTCTAAATCACCAGTCCAGTCTTGCAGACCTGTGTTGGTCCACACCTTTTGTTTCATCTATATATATTTGGGGGCACTACAGTTTTCTATCCCCTACAATAATTGTAAAAGGGGCTAGATAAAGGCCAAGCCTGAGAGTGTTCAAAGGTGATTGAAGAGAACCCTCAAATCCTCACAAACAAGAGAACAGTGGGACTTGTCTGCAGACCTGATCGTCCTGAGATTGAGAAGTTTGCCAATCAAGTCGCAGAGTTCCTCATTTCAAACAATCTCAAATTACAAGTTGATCCTGGCTCTTGTAATGTTCGAGATAAAAAAGCACGGCCTACACCAATTGAAGAGATGGATGCGGATTTTGTTGTAACAATTGGTGGCGATGGTACTATTCTTCATACACTCTCAACCTTGAAGGACAGAGAAACTCCCTTGTTTTGTATCAATCGAGGATTTGTTGGGTTTCTCACAGAGAGTGACACAAGGTCCGCCATTGAAGCACTCGGAAAAGTGATAGAGAATGAGTGTGTTATTGAGCACAACATTAACCTCGACTCTGGAGTTGCTGAGAGGAGGTTTGAAGAGGCTTTGAATGAGGTCTATATAGTTTCGAGAGTTCCAGGTCGCCTTCTCACATTTCAAGTCTTTCTTGATGGGATTCAAGTTGATTATGGTCGAGCTGATGGAGCAATGTTAGCAACTCCATTGGGCTCATCGGCTTATGCCCTTGCTGCAGGTGGGTCTATTTTAGCACCTAATGTTAATGGCCTCATCTTTGTACCAGTATGTCCACCCAGATTTGAATTGAAGTCAATTGTGATACCAGATAGGTCCACGCTAGAACTTGAATTAGTAAAACCAAGCGCACCCGGTTTGGCTATCATTGATGGGCAGAAAAGATGGAATGTAGAGCCACTCGATACTGTTTGGATGAAGAAATCTGAAACTGTGACAAGGTTCATCCGTATGTATGATAATTATTATGACCGTCTCAACACTCGTCTAGTTCCTAGAACTCTGTAGGTGCCATGAATGTCACGGGTCTATGTAGTTGATGCTGGAGTCCTGTTCTCTACTTGGACCATGAAAGTGCCTTATGCGCATCTCATAACAACAAACAACATTATGGTTGAGGTTCGCAACAAACCAAGCAAGCTCCGGACTGAGATTCTACTTGTTCTAGATCGAATGCAGATTATTGACCCTGATGTAGAATACATTCAGCAGACAGAAAAATCCGCAACTCTTTCTGGCGATAAAGCCAACCTCTCTGATAATGACCTAGAGCTTGTGGCACTTGCATTAATGCTTAAAGCTGAGGGAGAAAACGTCATCCTTGTTTCAATGGATTTTGCAGTTTTGAACACTGCAAGTCACTTGAACATCTCTTTCTTAGATCCCTCAGGGAGGTTTGAACATGAGATCACTTGGGTCATGAGCTGCCCAGCTTGTCAGTACAGATCCAAGACCCCTTCGCGCGATACCGATTGTCCAATTTGTGGAACTACAATGAAAAGAACATCTTTGAGAAAGCGCAAGAAGACCTAGACAGGTAATACTTGGGTCTTACATGATGTAATATGGCAACCTTGGGAGAATGAGCAATGGAGAGTTGTCTTGATTGACAGAAAAACCTGGACTTACAATACAGCGAGACCTTGACGAAATCAAGACTCAAGTCAAAAAGGAATTAGACACCATCAGAGACCTGATGGATTCCTATGAATACCGCAATCCAGGACCAAACTGGAATGCTCCTTTTCAGATTCATCGCCTGCGGCGAGCATTAAGAATACATTATCTGGCATTGAAAATTCGGGATTCCACTCCCCAGAGTCCAAGCATGAGGAAACTCGCTTGGGACCTACCAAGGAATCAGGATCTCCCTTGATCATTCACCAATGATTACAACTTCGAGCCTTCTACTTCTAGGTTTGTTATCAAAGTCAACAAAGGTGATTTGCTGCCAAGTGCCTAGTGTGAGTTTCCCATTGACAAAGGGCACTGTGAGGCTAGGTCCAAGAATAGATGCTCTGACATGAGAGTGTCCATTGCCATCGTGCCATCTTAGATGATGTTCATAGACAGCATCAGCTGGTGCTATTCTTTCCATTGCGACCGGAAAATCATGCAGGAGACCATCCTCATACTCAATTGTAGTTATTGATCCAGTAGAGCCTGTACAGAACACACTGCAAATTCCGGTTGTCAAACCGCTTTGATTCACGGTGTCTTCCACTTCAGGGGTTATGTCAATCATGTCGCAGTTTCCCTTCGTTTCGAATACGATACTATCGTGATGTGTACTCAATTCTATTCACCTGTACAATGAATGTGAAGAAAGAGCAGAAATAGCACTTCTGTCTTCCGTCCATCCACTACCTCACTGGACGTTCAATCTTTGACTGCTCAATCAAAGCCCTAATTCTTGTTCCCTTATCCAGTAGGGCTTCTTCATTCTCTTGAAGAATGAGAAGTGCGCCAATATGATTTCCAGTGTTAAGGGCACGAACCAGCGACATAACTGCAAGCATTACCTCATCTTGAGTCTTTACCGCGATTTCGTCCATTTGTTTGATTGCGGTCTTAATTGGACGTCGTTGTTGTGGATAGTGAATGAAGCGTGTTTCAAAAACTCTGAAGAAGTCCTCGAATGCTTCTTTCAGCTCATTTGCTTCCTTAAAGCCCTCTCCAGATTTATTGAGTAGATCAATGGCTTTTTCAATCATCTCAGACGAATTTGTTAGTAATGCCTCCAACCCCGCTGTCCGAACCCAGATTGTTGCCAGTTCAGGGACACCGAGCTCTTGATAGTATTCCGCTGCGTTCTCTGCTTTTTCACTCGCCATCCAGTGAAATGATTCGTATCTCTCTTTGTCACCTAGTTTCATCGCACATTCTGCAGCCTTGCTGTATAATTTAGATCCACTCTCAGGGTCTCCAGAAGTTGATGACTCATCAGCTAGTTCAACATAAAGTTCCAATGCACGTTCTAGATGCTTCTTTGCTTCTGATTCATTTCCTGATTCATCCAGAACTTCAGCAGCTTCTTCAAGGGATACCGCCTGATTCTCTTTATTGCCAACTTCCTCCTCTTTGGTTGCTTCTTGAAGATAGTGATCGATTACCTGTTTGTATAATTTCTTTGATTCATCATGCTCTCCCCACTTCTCTAGACACATTGCTTGAAATCGATAGTACTTCATTTCAGATTCTGTATCATGCTGACTCTTGGCCTTTTTTGCGAGTTCTCCAAACAACTCATTTCCGCGTTTGAATGCCCATTTAGCCTTCATGGGACGACCAATCTCAAGAAACATATTCCCTCCTTTTACAAGAAGTGGTGCCACAGCTTCTGGGGCTCCCTGTGTTTTTAGGTATGCCTCAGCTGCTTTCGACATTGCTTGATTTCTTGCTGAAGTCAACCTCTGCAGTTTGTAAGACTCTTGAGCAGCATCATAGATGTTTCCTGCCTTTTCAAAGAGTTCTGCAGCCTCATAGAGTTCCCCAGCTTCCATCATTATTCGTGCTGCTTCAGTTGACTCTCCAGTATCCATTATTTGTGCAGCTTCAGCAAGGGCATTTCCTGCAGACAAGTAGTCCCCATTCTTTTTCGCCATCTCTGCCCATTTTCGAGCTAGTCGAGCAGCTCGATCATTTATCCTTTCGCCGAGCTCATCATCACCTCCTGTATAGTACAGACGGCTGACCTTCCTAAGAAGGCTGACTGCCTCAGCGTAATTTTCTTCATCTTCCTTTACATCGGCAAGATTCTCTAGAGCATCTGCGGCTTTTATGTTCAAATCATTCTTTTCGTCATCTGACTCTACAAAATCTTGTGCTCTGAAGTAGAAATCTGCCGCTTTCTTGTACTCAATTGCTTGTTCTGCAACCTTTGCAGCATCTTTGTTCAATCGAACTATCTCTTGAAAAACCTCTGGTTCTTGGGGTTGACGAATCAGCATCAAAGTGGCATTATCGAATGCTTTGAATGCCTCCTCTGCCTCATAGAGGTCGCGGAAAGCAAGCGCACACTCTTCATAGAATTTCGCTGCTTGCTTATACTCCTTCTTTGATGCTAGACGATTTGCATAGGCTAGAAGCAACCTTGCTCCTTGTTCTTTGTTCCCTTCCTCAAGTGCAGTCCTTGCCTCTTTCAGAATCTCATCGTCGTTAGTCAACGTGGAGTCTCCTTAATGCACCCTAAATCATGTTATTCGTTAAACGTTCATTATACATACACCTCATAACAGTTTTCGTGATGATTCAAGAAATATCTGATTAATCTCAAAACACTCTTTTTGGATGTAGTGTCAACCGATAGAATCGTTGATGCAGCATAAGAGAAAGCTAACAAGAAAGCCCCCATTGATATTCTCTAGAGTCCTATTGGACATCCTTAAGTAGCCATGAAATACCCTCGGAAGCGAGTTCAGCGATGCGAGAAATAACCCTCGATCAAGTTGATACATCTAATTATGATGCTATCATAACCGGCGGAGGCGCTGGTGGTCTCCTAACAGCGCTAGCACTAACTGGTGAGGGTAAGCGCGTATTAGTTATTGAAAAAGCTGAACGGTTAGGTGGAGTCTGGCACAGTTATTGGGTGGATAGCTACCGTGTAGACCACGGACTACATGTCATCACAAGAGTAACACGTGGTGCGTTTGTCAGATTTCTTAAGACCTACTTGTCACCACCTCCTGAGTTCGTACTTCATGAAGGTTGGCAGTTCCGGGTTTATGATAAAGTTGGAACTATCCCTTCCAGTGTTGGAGAAACACTCCGTTGGCCATTGACTGGCTTGCGAGGTCGTTTGGGATTGGCACGAATCGGTGCCAAGATCAAGACTATGAAGCTTGATGAGATGAAGAAATACAAGGATATCACATTCTTGGAATTCATGCAGTCAAATGGTGCAACGAATCAGGTCATCTTGGATGTGATGCAGAGTGCAATCTACATGGCTGCTGGTGTTCCAATCACAGAAGCCTCGGCTTATGAGGCTCTTAGGACCCTCAAAGACACAGACAAAGAATCATCCAAACTTGGTTCTGTTAAGAAACTACTCTTTGGTTCAGGAGAATATGATGAGGGTTACGTCATTGGTGGGATGAGTGGAATAATCAAGAGAGTGATTGACACCATTAATGGTGACTATGTACTGAATGCTCCTGTAGAAAAGATACATGAGCAAGATGGTAGTGTGATTGGTTGCACTGTTTCTGGAAAGTTATTGGAACACAACCGTATTGTGAGCAATATCCCTCTGCGGGTAATGCCCGAGATAGTTGCGTCTGATGATAGCGATATTCTTGAGTTCTTTAAGCGATGGAGTAACATGAAACCAACATACGGGATTACACTCTGGCTTGGTCTCAATAGGATAGTCATTGGTGACCGGAAGAACAGAGTACTTGTTTACCCTAACCCAAACCGATGGATTGTTTCGATTTCAAGTTTCGACCCAAGCTGTGTTCCGGAAGGCAAGGAGCTAGTGGCCATCGCCATGACGACAATTCCCGGTAAAAGTAAGGATGAAATGATTGAGATTATGAAAGGGAATGGTCTCGAGGAATATCATCCTGGAATTCTGGACCATGTGGAGATGGAGCATGCCCAGCTGTCTTACGCAACACGTGCAGCGCTTATTCCTGGGCAAACAGATCTTGACAGACCTGGTCCAAGAACACCCATCAAGGGACTTTATATTGTAGGCACTGACACTGCCGGCTCTGGTGTGGGTCTCCAGCAGGCCGCGCAATCTGCTGATGGAGTGGTGAAGGCACTCCTAGGGGACACCTAGCTCAGTCACGCTTTGTAGCCTTCAACGAGTACATGAGTGGGACTTTGTCCTCATTCTCAGGAAGGACCCATCTTCTCTCTTCATTCTGAACCATGAAGGGTAAAGCTTTGAATGTGGTCACTGGGAATTCGTGGAAGAAATCAATTATCAATCCAGCAGCTATTAAGGAATTGATTATTCTCGAGATTGGGTGGTTCCATTCAAAGGATGGTGCCTTCCCAGTGTCTGCGCGCTCATCAGCATAGGATCCCTCAACCTCAAACTTCAATGGCTCTCTTCCTTGGAAATACGGATATTTCACTTGTAAGATTGTCACATCACTTTCGTCATCAAAGACATAGGCAAAGGGATGGAACTCGAATATGTAGAAAAATCCACCAGGTTTGAGGAAATGAGAGATGACCTTGGCCCACCCCTCAAGGTCTGGGAGCCATGTTAACACGCCTTCCGATGTGAACACAACATCGAACTTGTTTCTCAGATTATCAGGCAGATCATAGATATTGGAACAGACGAATCTAGCACCTATTTTGGCTAATTTACTCAATTCTCTTGCCAGCTCAATCGCCTCTGATGAAAAATCTACGCCGGTCACATCTGCACCAAGTCGCGCGAGAGATAATGTGTCCAGTCCAAAGTGGCACATGAGATGAAGAAGCTTCTTTCCAGATAGGTCTGGAAGTTCATTGAGTTCAATTGGGTCTAGTGTTTGTTTTCCATTCAGGAAACCCTCAACATCATAGTACTCTGATTTATGATGGATTTTCGCCAATTTGTCCCAGAGTTCTCTATTGGTTCTCATATACTCGTCCAATTTGTCCACATGTTCTGGGCATGTAGTGAGAACGTAAAGGTTATGTTTGGCCGATGCTGCGCAAGGCTTGACAACACGGTCCCTATTCAGGAGTCTTATAAGATGAAGATGATTGAAATTCGTTGGCATGGTCGAGGAGGACAGGGTGGTGTCACCTCTGCTGAACTACTAGCAAAGGCTGCTTACATTGACGGCTACAAAGGTGTCCAAGCATTCCCGTACTTTGGTGCTGAACGTCGAGGTGCCCCAGTCAAAGCCTTCACTCGCATTGCAGATGATGAGATTAATGTGAGAAGCCAGATCTACACTCCTGACATTGTGGCAGTACTTGATTCCTCGATTCTTGACTTGATTGATGTGACCGAAGGTCTTGTGGAGAATGGCAAGGTCATCATCAATACCCCCAAAAAACCTGATGAGATTGACATACCCAAGGGTCACATATACACATATGATGGAACAGGTATTGCTCTGAAGAATGGGCTTCTTGTGGGTGGCCTCCCAGTCATCAACACAACAATGCTTGGTGCGTTTGCTAAGGCTACAGGTCTGGTTAAGCTAGAAACTGTCCAGAAAGTAATATGTGAGAAGTGGTCTGGAAAAGTGGGTGAACGTAACGCACAGGGTGCCAAGGAAGCCTATGACACCTGTACAGACTGAGTATTAGGCATACATTCTCTCATATCCTGGTCGACCCGCACCTGGCTGTTGCCTTCGCAGACCATCAACCTGCTGTGCCATCTCTTCCATCTTCTTTCGTATCTCAGTTGCGCTTTCCTTTAATTCTGTGACATCAACACCTACCTTATAGAGCCTGTTAAGTGCTTCAAGCAACTGTACAGCTCCTTCTGGATCAGGCACCATTGCTATTGCTGGTGTTAGCAGGGCAAACCCAACCATATCTCTACAAAGGGTTTCGGAGAGAATTGACCCAGCTATGCCTGTGATGATTCCTTTTGTTAGAATCTCCATAGTTTCGTCTTCTTCCAAATCTTTGATCTTCTCTTCTTCTGCAGCATACAGTACTTTTCGATCAGAAGGTAAACCTTGTACTGGAATCCCATCAAGAACGACTGTTTCCTTCACTCCTAAGGTTGCTCCCCAATCCAGAAGGGCAGAGCTCACAGGATAGAGTCCATCATCTGCAACTGGTAGTTCAGCAGTCACGACAAGGAGATTCTTTTCTTTGTGTCCATAAATCCTGAAGGGATGTCGCAGACGCCCATCTAGGAACACCGCTGCTGAAGGCATATACCTTGACCTCACGTGGGCAATCTCTTCCATCTCGAATTTCTCAATCAGCGTGTTAGCTGCAATTGTTCCGACAACTCCTGCTGAGGGGAAACAACAAACAAGCAAGGGTTGTTCCATCTCAATTTCTTTTGTCTGTATTACTTGGGCTTCGGGAGCACCAAGAATTTTTACCGCACAATCTTCGTCCATCTTTTCCAGAACCTCTACATGCCATCAATCGTGGCTGAATATTAAGCTTGGGTCAAACTGGGTCAAAGTGAATGAACACAGACTTGACCTCTTCTAGTTCCTCTATTATTCTCTTTTCAATTGCATCTGCAAACTCGTGACTCTCAGTGAGTGTCATCTGACCCGGTATAGTACAATCCAGCAACACGGAAACTCCAATGCGTTCTTTTCGAACCTTAGAATCTCGATAGTTCACAGGTGGTGAGAATTCAGCCACGATTTCCTTCACCGACTTTATTATCCATGGGGATTCTAAGGTTATGTCACCAGCCTCGTCCTTGGTCAGGGTTGTTTCTAAGTGGAGAGTCACTGAGTTAATACTATCTCCAACAATTTCTCTCAGACGCTCTTCGTACAGCTCAGAAACTGAATGAGCCTCTTCCAAAGTTAGGTTCGCCGACATTTCAAGATCGGCAGCTATATCGATATAATCGGCAATCTCAAAAACTCGAATGTTATGCACACTTTGTACTTCTGATAGTCGACGTGCAATCATCTGCATCTGGTCATAGATGTTTAATTTAGAATACTGTGATACATCTCCATCAGCCGGTTCAATATGCACAACGACATCGACTCTAGGGGCCAAGTCTTCAAGTTCCTTTTCAATAGACTCAGCGATGCTGTGAGCCTCCGCTGTAGCTATATTCTCATCGATTGTGACAACAATATCTGCAAACAACTCAGGTCCTGAGTGCCTTGCACGCACTCGAGTACATCCAACGACTCCACTCACACCCAACACTTTCTGAACAATATCTTCCTGCAGTCCCTGTGGCGCTCTGTCCGTTAATGCATCGAATGTTCGTTTACCAAGTCTAGCTGAAACAACAAAAATGATGATCGCCACTCCGATGGCTGCTAGAGAATCTGCAATTGGGATTTCTATCCAGACGAAACCAAGACCCAATAGCACTACTAGTGAGCTAATCATGTCAGTTCTGAAATGCAGGGCGTCCGCCTCAAGGGCTTGACTTCCATGCTTTTCGGCTGCTCTGTAGAGTGTTCTACTTTGAGTATATGTGACAATGACACCTATCACCATTATGACAATGCCCCAGATAGAAGCCTCTGGCCAGTCCTGGATCTCTATTCTGTGCAATGCCTCAATGATAATCCACACTGAAGTTATCCACAAGATGATGGTTTCAGCCAATGCCGCAAAATTCTCTATTTTGCCATGTCCATACAGATGATCTGAGTCAGGTGCTTTCGAAGCTCTTCTCACAGCAACAAGTGTTATTCCTGCAGCTGCGAAGTCAAGCCCACTATGTAGTGCTTCTGAGAGAATTCCAAGTGAATTAGTCACCAAGCCAGTCACTAATTTCAGAATAGTAAGGAGTGCAGCAGCTATAACTGACAAACCAGCTGCTCTTTGAACTTCTCTTCGTCCTTCAGCTACCTGCTCCATCATTGCCATATGGAACCGCCAACAGACACTCGATATAATAATTCCTAAAGACCATCTCTTTTGGGGGTAATGTTATATCACTCCCAATCGTAAGTGATGGTAGGCGTGGACCTGGGAACATCACAGAAACCCCTGACGCGTGAATATTGGTGCATTCCATGAAATTTCGTACCGAAGAAATCATGCCACCCCCCATTGTCAAGCTTGCTGAGGCAGCTAAGAGATTCATTAAGTCTCCTGGGTTTCTAGATCTAGGTCAGGGAGTACCTGGCTATATCCCACCTGATGATGCACTCGCGACACTAAAAGACAGAATTTCCCATCCAGCCACACATGTATACACACCTGATGAAGGACTTGTTGAACTCCGCGAGGAATTAGCTCTCTATTTGCGTCAGAAATCCGGAATTGACGCCAATCCTCAGGAGGAGATTATAATCACTGCGGGAGCAAATAACGCATTTCTAGGTGCAGCTCTGGCACTCGTAGGTCCTAACGAGAATATCATCATGCCATCACCTTACTATTTCAACTCTGTCATGACAGTAAAGCTCCTTGGGGCAGAAGTCAAAGAAGTGCCTGTGGACAGCTTATTTCAGCCACGAATTGAGGACATTGAAGCGGCTATTGACAAAAACACAAGGGCAATCTTCATGATTACCCCAAACAACCCTACAGGAGCAGTATATGAACAACGAACACTTGATGCGGTTGTTGATCTCTGTCTTCAACATGACATCATGTTAATTTCTGATGAAACGTATTCACGCATGGTGTTTGATGATGCCAAGCACTATAGTCCTAGATCTCGCCGTGACGCGGAAAACCATGTGGTAACCTTGGGTAGCTTCTCGAAAGATTTTGGAATGAGTGGGTGGCGCGTTGGGTTCATAGTTGGTCCTACTGAATTCATCAAGGAGTTTCTAAAGGTTCAGGATTCTGTTACCATCTGTGCACCAACAGCTGGACAGATGCTGGCCTTGGAGGTTTTGAAGAAAGGTCTAGACTCCGTGGAGAAAGAGATCCAACGATTAAGCCGTCTTCGTGACTTAGCATACCTACGTATGCGAGAGATTAATGCGCTTGAAGAGATTTACACAAAAGGAACATTCTATCTCTTCCCACGAGTCAAGGGATGTTCTGATTCTCAGAAGCTAACGATGGACATTCTACAATCTACTGGAACACTGATTTTACCGGGTTCAATCTTTGGAGAAACAGGTGAAGGTCATGTGCGACTCTCTATTGGCCCATTGACTCCGGAGGCTGTGGATGAGGCATTTGACAGATTAGCAGGGTTCTTCAATGAGAGTTAATGGTACTCGTACATATCCCACTCCCAGTCTGTAACAATCTGGCTTGTGTATATACGCCACTCCTCTCTCTTCAAACTTACATAGGATCTCATGATATCAGGACCTACTACACCTCTGATAACCTCGTCTCTCTCCAACGCATCAAGAGCTTCATCTAGGGCAGTGGGGAGAATTGGGATCCCCAGGTTGTCTCTCTCCTCATCTGTCATATGGAAGATATCCTCACTTCGTGGTTCGGGAGGAGCCATCTTTCTTTTGATGCCGTCCATTCCTGCAGCAATAATTGCTGTAAAAAGAAGATATGGATTTGCCATAGGATCTGGAGAACGGAACTCAATTGCAGCCTTATCCTCAGAACTGAATAAAGGAACTCGAATCAGAGTTGTTCTGTTCATCATCCCCCAAGTAATGTACACGGGTGCTTCGTGATGAGGCACCAGTCGTTTGAATGAATTGATTGATGGATTTGCAAAGGCTGTGATTGCTGGAGCATGTTCAATCAGGCCAGCAACAAACATTTTCGCAGTTTCAGATATTTCTGATGTGTCGTTCACTCCAAAAAGGTTCTTGTCTCCGTCCCAGAGTTGTAGGTGACAATGGAGCCCATTTCCAGCTTGGTTCTCGAACGGCTTTGGCATGAAGGTAACATCCACTCCCTGATTCTGAGCAATCGACCTTGCCAGATTCTTGAAAGTCAGAAAGTTATCTGCCATCCTCATTGCATCTGTAAATGCTAGCTCAATCTCTTGTTGTGCTTCTCCTACTTCATGATGTATCACTCGTGGTTGAATTCCCAAAGTTCGCAGTGCTGATGAAATAGACAAAAGTAAATCCATCCCAGGGTTTTTCGGATAGGTATCTGCGTATCCGGCTTCATCGAACGGTTCTCCATCGGGAGTAATTAGATGAAATTCAGGTTCAACCTTAACCTTCAACTGCATTTTTCCAGGCAATAATTCATCACAGGTTTTATACAGAAGTCCCCTTGTATCTAGTGAATAGAACTCCTTTCCCTGTGCAGCTTTCTCTCTTACAAAACACATAGCTGAGGCTGTACGATGTGTAACGAAAGGAAGTTCGATTAATGAAGTTGGATCTGGGTCCAAGCGTAGGTCTGATGATTCAACTTTCGCGAGGCCAGTTACTGAGCTTCCATCGCAACTAGTCCCCCTCTTCATTGCTGGATCCTTCGCGACTGCCTCAATCGTTTCCGCAGGATTACACGGCACGACCATTACCTTCATTCTACCTAGAAGGTCAGGGAACCTTAGCTCTATGAATTCAATCTTATCTGACAAAGCAAAACCCCCAGGGACTTGCTCTTTCCGTTCGGACTTGCTTCCGTTTAAAGGTCTTGGTTTATCCCCAGAGTTCATCATACCATGCCTGAGCTGCATCACCAAGTTCTAGTCTGATTGATCCACTGGCAACGCTTACTTCCTCCCCCTCTTTAATCTCGAAGTTTAATCCTGCAATCCTGATTGCTTTCTTCTCCAGATGAACATTCCCGATGTTGCGAGCATGCATTGTAGCTACCCTCTTTCCCCCATCCATGATAAGCAGCTGGTCGTGATATAATACACTGCACTTAATCTTGAACTTTCTCTCCCTGAATGAACCCAGGTGAATCTCAAGATTACTGAATTCTGCCTTTACATTCTCTGCATTCATCGGTTTCACAACCACCAGATGCGACATGCCATCTTATGAACTTCATCATCAGGATAATCAAATCCGGAAGACAGATAGTCATTCATATCAGAGGATTAAATGAGATTGATGAGGAAAGGACTCCATATTGGAACAAGTGGTTGGTCCTATGAAAAGGACTGGAAAGGCACGTTCTATACCACTGGAGGCTCTATGCTAAAATACTATCTCTCCTATTTCCAAACAGCTGAGATCAATTCGACTTTCTATGCGCTTCCCAGATCCAAATTCATCAAACATCTCTCCTCTCTTGATGAAAGCGTCTTTTTCACAGCGAAGTTGCCGAAGAAAGTCACACACGATAATCGCCTCAATCTCCAGGGTGAAGGGGGTGAAATTCTCACAGAGTTCTACAAACTCATGGAACCCATACGTGACAAGGTTCCAGTCCTCTTAATACAACTACCACCTTGGGAGATCTCGACAATGGGTGATCTAGAGACCTTTCTCTCGTTCCTTGACACTTCATTCAGATATGCTATCGAATTCAGAGATGAAACTTGGCTAAACAACAGAGTCTGGAATCTGCTAGAAGACTATGGTGTCGCTAATGTCATCGTTGACGAACCAAAGCTACCAATAGATCTACGATTCACAGCTGACTTCTCCTATATCCGCTGGCATGGGCATGGAAAGAACCCTTGGTTCAACTATCGCTTTTCGGTTGAAGAACTTGAAGCATGGGTACCTCGTCTAGAGCAAGTCACTGGGAGTGTTAAAACCACCTTTGGTTACTTCAACAACCATTTTGCAGGAAATGCACCTCTTAATGCATTACAAATGCTGTCATTGCTTGAGAGAATAACTCCAAAACAAAAAGCAAAACTTGATCGCATGCTGAAGGTATCCGAAACGACTCAATCCACTCTCGATGAGTTCTAACTCTTTCCTCTTAGCTAGAGAGTGTTTCTCGGAAATATTCGTCTTTTCTATGCTCTATCCGCGGTTAATTCCCCAATTGAGTATTTTGCATATTAGCCCTGTATAGACGGCGAAATGCTGCCAGTTGCCACTTATTCTGAAACTATGCTAAGATTTTTTAGCGAGCTCAACATAACTCCTAGTTTACTTGAAGCATTATGCGTTAAGGAATGGGTCAAGCAATAATCCTAGTCACTTCATCATATCGAGGACAGACCTTTGCCACATATAGGCGATTCCCATGACTCTACACCAACGGCGTCATTAATTCTTCAAAATAGAGTGAATCCCATCTCTATTTCGTCAGAGAAAGCCAAATTGATTCAGAACGCTAATGTTAAAATAGAAGGGAGAATGGCAATGGACACTCGCAAAAAACTCGTATTAGTCATTGTAATTTCTGTCGTAGTGGTAGGATCTTTCGTTCTAATCCCAAGTTTCTTCGGAGGATATGACGACAGTGATTATACCACAATTATCAATCCTGAACCCATTGATTTTGTCAAAATATCTGTATTAGTAGAAGACACGGCCAATGGAACGCTCTCGACTGCCGCGGGTCTTAGTATATTTGTTGAAACGGAGAATCTGGCAATATTATTCGATGCTGGACCTAGTGACTCTGTTTTGAGAGACAACTCTGTATCACTAGGCATAGACTTAGAGGCATCATGTGATTTCGTAGTACTTTCTCATGAACACGGAGACCATGCGGTTGGCCTCAGTTACATCTCAGATATTCATGATAATCTCACTCTTTATACTCGTGACGTTGTTCCACCGTCTTCCGGTACGTTTACCCAGCAGTCATGGTGGAATGATTTCACTAAGATTAGGGTGGGAGATACTTTTGAACTTGCAACTGGGATAGCCTTAATTCCAATGGGTTTTGAGCATGCACTGGTTCTTTATGTAAAGAATCTTGGTTTGGTGGTATTAGTAGGATGCAGTCATCCTGGAGTGGATAATCTAGTAGCCAGAGCCATTGATACCTTCGGTGTGGATGACGTCTATATGGTGATGGGGGGTTTCCATATTGGTGAGGGTTTCGCTAGTCAAGACCAAAGAAGTGCGGCAATTGATGCACTCATTGATATAGATGTGCAATACATCTGCGCCCTACACTGCGCTGGTGACGCAACCAGAAATTATGTCCAATCAAACTATCCTGATCATTATGTAGAAGCAAGGGTTGGATATCAAATTGTACTGAATGAAACAGCAATTGGTCCCTAGGTTGTTGAATAGTGACCCACCAGATATGAGGGGTCCAATTCGGATTCCATTCATGAAAGGTAGTCTGCTAACTGAAGACCTATCATCACCTAGTATAGAACGCAATCTGTTGCCACCTCGAAAGCCTAATAAGCAGACCAACGGCTCGATGCCGAGTCAGGTGAATGACAGATGAGTTATGACATAATCGCAGAGCCAATGGTACGATCTCCCCGTGATGGTCGCCCAAAGAGGGGTCGTGGATTTAGTCGTGAAGAAACCGTTCAGGCAGGACTCACTATTGATGAGGCTCGGCGAATGGGGCTTATAGTGGACCTTCGAAGGAAGACCGCCCATCCAGAAAATGTTGATGCTTTGAAACAATACATCAAGGACCTTGAGAAACTAGTAGAAAGTTTAGCAGATGAGGCAAAACCTGCAAAGGCTAAAGTTGCTACTCCAACGGATGACCTAGGATCACTTCGAGCAATCAAGAAGGATGAGGTTCCGCTGCTTGTTAAAGCCGGCATTAAGACCTTCGAAGATTTGGCGTATTGTGACATCACCAAGGTCGCCAAGAAGACCGGTATCAAAGAGGACCGGATAACAGCTATGGTCAAAGCAGCTCTTAAAAAGGTCTAAAGCAGAATCTGACCGTGAATCAGGTGGTCAGCGAGTTGGACTACACTCGACTCATTTCAATTTTGAAGAAACCTCCAGAAGTGGGCTATCCGGTTGTTCTTCCTGACTTTTTCGTGGACCATTTTGTGGTATATGAAACACTAGACGCTTTAATCGAAGGTCTGAAGGATCTTGCTGAACAAGGTGGAGGTAATCTTCTCAACAATAAGCAGTTCATCCGAAAAGGCGGGAATGCTGTAAATACAGCCTCTGCTCTTCTCTCATTGGGTCTTAGTCCAAAGCTTATTGTCACGACAGACAAGTACGGAGCATCTCTTCTTGAGGTACTTGCTGACCGAGATTTGGATCTGAGTCATGTACATACTGATGGTCGACTCTCTTCCACTGTTTCCATTGAAACAGAGTATTCTGGAAGAAAAGTCAACCTGATGGTCAGTGACAGCGGTTCAGCATCTGATTTCTCCTTCTCTGATCTCACTCAGAATGATGTCGATATCATCAAAGGCAGTGGGATTGTTGCTTTGGTAAACCTGAATCATAATCGTAAAGGCGCAGGGTTGGCTCATGACCTATTTCAGATGATCAAGGACACATCAGATGCTGAAACCTTTATGGATGTGGGTGACCCGTCAGGAAATCCCGAGATAGTTCACCAACTTGTTAAGAGTGTTGTTAAGAAAGGTCTGGTTGATATCGTTGGTCTGAATGAAAATGAAGTCGGTTGGATGGTACAGTCATTAACAGGCGACCACGAACGGTGGAAAGATATAGCCGTGAAACCTGAGCTTTGGCTTGAAGGTGCGCAGTTCATTACAAACGAAACAGGAGTTCGAGTCGATCTTCACACACCCCATTTCACTGCGACTATTGAAGGTGATGTGACAACTGCGATTCCAGCATTTGTTGTTGAGAGTCGCATTGTGTGTGGCGCTGGGGATGCTTGGAATGCTGGTGACATCTATGGTTCACTCCTTAAACTTACACCAAAAGATAGACTGACTCTAGCTAATGCAACAGCCTCCCTCTATGTGTCCTCACCCACCGCAACTCATCCACAATTATCTGATATAGTGAAATATTTACAGTCAGCTCCTCTCCTTTCAGGAGACGGTACAAAGTTACTTAAAGTTCAATGACCTGCGTATCAATGATACATGCAACACTAGGTTAGGTGTGTGACAATTGGAACTAGAACGGGTGCTAACGAAACTGAAATTCGATGAATCAGTTAATGGTTATGCACTCATCACTAGTAATGGTCATCCCTTTCTCTCTTTTTCGTTACCCGATGAATTACTGCCGCAAATCAAAGGCACTCTTCGCATTCATGGAGCCGATTTGAAACTCGTTAACATCATGACTGGTGAAGGAATTGTTATCCTTGCCAGAGTTGATCCTCAATGGGTACTCGCGGTTCTATTTGAAGCTGATTTTCAACTCGGTGGTGCTCTATCGCGAACCAAAGCTGTTGTTGATCTACTTGTGCAAGTTGATCTACCTCCTCCTCCAGCTGGATTAAGTGCGGATGAGGATGTGATTCCAGAAATCGAGGAAACACCTATCGCTGAGGTTGAGGCCGCTGCGACAGATGAACCTCTCATGCATGAGTCAACGACTCCTAAGGTGATGGAAACAATACCTGAGGCAGCTCCAGAGGTGAAACCCAAAAAACCCGTTGTGGTTCGATATGGCTGTGTGGTTCACAGAGGCGATAAGTACAAGGACTCGGTGACTCTGGATACTGCTCTGAATGTCGCCATTAAGAAGGAGTTTTCAAATGTTGGTATTGATGTTCTTCTAATTGTCGACGAGAAACTGACAGTTTATCGATTAGCTGAACACTTAGCTAGAGCAGTTGACAAAGTCATCAAGATCGTAGAATGGTGCATTGAGCGAGATGTCCTTTGGGTTGAATGTCCCGAGGAACAGGAAACAGCTCAGAAAGAAATCATAGAGCTGCCTTTGTTTGAGGGTAAATTAGACAAGGTCAAGCAGAAAGACCGAGCAGTGCTTGAGTTGTGTGACGGAAAGACGACATTACAAGAGATTGCCACAGAACTTGGCATACCCTACTTTGAAGCGTTGCAGAGCGTTGTTCCTTACCGGGGAAAGACGGTGAGATTCATACGTACAGATAAAACATCAAGATTCTGAGAATGGAGGTAAAACTTACAATGGGTGTAAAAGGAAGGATAGCCTGGAGCTTCATGACGGACAAAGTGTCCAAGGTACTGTTTCAGGCTAGCTATCGAGAGCTGATGAATCTTCTAATGAGCACTAGTGTCAGTGTCGAAGAAATAAACCGCAAAATGAAGGATATCGGCTTTAGGGTTGGAGAAACCCTACTTATGGACTATGCTGACAGAATTAGACAACATGCAGGAGAATTTCATGAGTTTGCTAATACCCTACAACTAGCATACAAGGTGAACTCGGGACAAGAATTCTCCAGTATCTGGGTGAGCGCCGATAGGAGAACTATCAAGTTTACAGATGACGATTGTCCGATTTGCGCTGGAGTGCATATTACAGACATGCCCGGTCTACAATACTGTGTTATTGTGAGTGGTGTGTTTGATGCTGTTATGAAACTTCGAGGCTTTCAGGCTGAGAGTTTCCAAGAGTCTTGCAGAGCTTTGGGAGACGAGAACTGCACCTGGACACTGGCACTTCTATAGAGTATAATCTCAAAAGCATAAAATAGCCAACTACTCGTCTGGCATAGGTATAAAACCTAATAACTTGAAATAGAGGTATAGAACCACAATACATGGAGGACCTCAATTGGGTCAAGGTTTAGGCACGCTCTTAGGATTAATCACCGCATTTGCATTGACCTTTATAGTGATGACCTTCGGGGTCTATATGCCCAATGATCTCATTGCATCAACAATCGTAGACGACTTTCTCCTTTTCAACGATCTTGAACTACGATTAGCTGTGGTTGGTACGATTCTCTATCCTGCTCCAGCCTTTCTTGGTTCAACTAGCCTCGGAAATCTGGTAATGTATGGTGCTCCGGGTGCAACTGTCCTCATGTGGCTGGCTTGGGGCACTGGTGGTCTTATTGCAGGACTTATGACTAAAGAGATTCTTCCTGGGATTCTCTCGGCAGTATTCTCTGCAGTTATTGGAGCCTTTCTTACCTGGTTACTCTTCTTCGCAATCTCTCCTGGTTTCAGTCTCATGGCAATCTTTCAGCAAGGGTCTCTTCTAATCATGCAGGCTTCACTTGAAGGGATAATCTACCCAGCAATTGCATGTGCTATCGGAGGCCTTCTAGGTAGTGGAATAACTAGAGACCGATAGCTAGTTGTCACCTGATTTCAGTGTTCTGCCACATTCGGAGCATAACAAGGGATTCGACTTGAAAACAGCTCCACACTCACATACTGTTTCGATCCCAGTAGGAATTGGTGGTTCAGCTTGCTGTCCTAACCTATCGAATAACATTGCTGTTGGGAGAGCAGTTGGCAATGTGAGAGCAGACAGAATCATAGACGTCACAAATTGAGAGAGAAGGTCGAAGTTCCTAGTTTCGCTACTCCAGAAATCTGGATCAAGAAGAAGCAAGGATACGAGTGCAAATATCGCAAGCATGAGTCCCGCCCATAGTGCCGATCTTACTGTGTTCCATCCAGCCTTAGAGAATGGTCCAATTATTAAACCAATTAGCAGCCATACTGCAATATACTGAACTACAAGCGCAATAGTGAGAGGGCCAAAGAGAGTGTTTTGAAGTGCATTACTCCCAGCTAGGAGGAAACCAATCAAGTTAAACGGCTCAGGATAAGACGGTTCACCAAGTCCTAAAAGATGCATAATGGCAAATGAACCAATTATTATAGCTATAAAGCCGCCAAGGAAATTCCTCATAGTGATTTTTCGACAGATATGATTCCCTCTTAACCGTTATTGACAGACTCTGCATTGAGGATACACACTTCGCCACCGCAATCCTTTTCAGACGACCTTCGGAAAATACCTTGTCCTAGCTAGATCTGGTCGGGCCCTAGACCGCGAGGTGATTCAATGTCCAAAGATTTGGAGCGAGCTTTATCAAAACTAAGATTTGATGACCAAGTTTTAGGCTATTCCTTGATGACAAAGATTGGTAGACCTTTTGTCAGTTTTGCTTTTCCAGATGAGCTATTCCCACGTGTCAAGGATAGTATTGCTTTATACAAGACTGATCTACGTCTTATGACAATCGATACAGACCGTGGATTAGTGGTCCTATCTCCAGTAGACGATAATTGGATTTTGACAGTTCTATATGTGCCTGAGCTCCAGCTTGGTCTAGCCATTGCCAAAACCAAGAACATCCTACGGTTGCTAGAAGGAATTGAACTTCCACCACCTCCTGAGGAGTTTGAAGAATCTGTTGAGTCAAACCTTCAGGTTTTGGAGAGTATTGCCATAAAAGCGGCTTCAGTCGAAACAACATCACCGTCTGGAAACGCCGCAACTCCAGATTCTGGGATATTAGTTGAAGCGTCTGTTGAAAAAACTCCTCTAACTCCCGTTGAAGAGATGCTGCCACCTGAATCCTTCAATGTCCAGCCTACGACGGTACCTACAAGAGGCGCTCATTATTCGACAGCACTCTCTCTTGACTCTGAACTCTATAGTGAGATGAAAGATCTTTACCGGAATTTTGGTTTTGATGTTCTCATGCTTGTTGACGGACAAATCAGTGTTGAAAAGATTGCAGATTCGATGTTTCAACCAAACAATCGAGTCATTGAGCTATTAAAGTGGGGTGCATCAAGAGGAATTGTAAATGTACCTCAAGTTTCTCCAGATGAGGAGGTCGCAGTTGAAGAGAAGGCAACAATGGGACGATATGTGAAGTGTCCTAGGTTTGAGGGTGACATGGACAAGGTGGCAAACGAAGACTATAGCATCATTAGGTTGTGTGACGGAAATCGTACAACAGAACAGATTGCTGAGTCATTGAAAGTCCCACTACCCAAGGTTGTCCAGACAATTGCTAAATACAGGAAACATGGTCTGAAGGTTATTGGAAAAACTCTGTAGTTTAGCCAAGGTGCGACGAAATGCCCAAAATTGAAAATCCACTACTAATCAGCCTTTACTCGCATTACGTTGAGAAAGTACTATCCGAAACGGAGAGTATTGAAGAGGCAAATCAAAGGCTGCGAGAACTCGGAAAAGAAATCGGTCAGCAGGTGTACCTCAATACGGAGATAGTAGAGAAGACAAAAGACAATGTCACGACACGTGAAGAAGTAGCAAAATTGATTGAAACTATCTACAAAATCCTTTTCGATAAAAAACCTCGTGACGTTGATATGAAAAGTGCTCGTGGGTCTGTGCGAATCACAGACGATAATTGCGTCTGGTGTCAAGAAGTAAATCTAGAAGGAATGCGTGGTTTTGGATATTGTGAGGTCTTTAGTGGAATCCTTGAATCAGTACTTGAGTTCAAAGGTGTTGATGCCAAAGTATTCCAAGAGATGAGCAAGGCAACAGGAGCTGACTCCTGTACATGGAACGTCCGTTTAGTCTAGATATCACACACACATAAAGCACTTAACATTCATTTCTTCAGCAGTCAGGATAACGAGGCCTAGGAAATGGCTAAGCGAGAGAAAGTGATCCCTTGGTGGCAGGGCCGTCTGAAAGAACGTGACCTTATGGTTGCATTCTTTGCAAAAACATGGAACAAACTTGGTAACAGGATTGCAGTCATGTTTCCCGACCGAGTCCGAGATCTATATTATTCGGCTGGGCGTCTTGCAGGACTAGAGGCACAGAGAGAGTATTTCAAAGTTGGAAAACAGAAACCTCCTGGTGATTTCAAGGGAATTATAGAGTTCATCAAGATGACACTTGAAAGGTTGATTGTACCATTTGGAGATATCAATGTCGCAAAGCTCTACAAATTGTGGTTAGATGAAGAGGCAATACTAGAAATCGGAGATAATCCCTATGCATCAGGTTACGAAGCTGACGAGCCATCGTGCTTTTATCTGAAAGGTTTCATTGAGGCAGTCCTTGAGTATCTTACAGATTTCAATAGGATCGAATATGAGAAGTTGATGGTTACAGAGGAGACCTGCATGTCTGCTGGTGATAGGACCTGCACATTCAAGATTACAATGACATATCCAGCTCGTGGTACCCCTTAATAGTGCGAAAATTCAACAAACGTAGTTTTTAACTGCAAAGGTCTATTAGGAATCGGCAATGGAAGTAAGAACATGAGTAGACAAATCGCCAAACATGTCCTAGTATCACTTTCACTCTTTCTCCTTGCATGGGGAATCATAGGTGTAGTTCTAGCTGGTCCTGGTTTTGGTGATGTTGAACCCCTAGCTCAAGACTTGTCTCCATCAATAAGTATTGATGGCGATCTTGGCAATCTTGAAGCATTATCTATTTGGATTGCTGACGCAACGATAATCGAGAATATATCCATACATCTCCAGCTCTTTAGTTGGAATTCAGGGGGAACCTACTCCATTTGGTCTAGCTCTATTCTCACAGCACTCAATGTTGGATGTTTTGTTATTGCACTCGGGACAGTTTCTCTCGAGAAGCGTGAAGACCGGAAACTTCAGAAACTTCGTGATCGGGTTCTCGATGAAGTAGTGATCAATCCTGGCATTCATCTTCGGGAGCTTCATCGAATTATCGGATGTGCAATGGGAGCTCTCCAATATCACTTAGACGCTTTAGAACAAGATGGACAAGTAATATCCCTCAGACATGGGAATGCAAGACATCTCTTTGCGCCTGATTTCTCCTCGGATGAGAGAGTGATGCTTCTAACTGCGCTTGCAAGAAACCCAACTGTTGGATCGATTCTCACTGAGTGTGCAAGGAATGGTCAAACAACACAAGCTGTTATCAGCCGGACCCTTAACGTTGACAAGAGTCTGATATCTTACTATATCAGTGGTCTACTCGATGCCGACATCCTCCGGTCAGTGAAGGTCTTTGGTAGGGAAAAACCAGTGCTACTCACCGACTGGGCTCGCTCTGTTATTGATTGTGAAGGTATATTGGTACATTAGTTGCTCAACCCCTATGCTTATCTTGAGATGAGAATCATTCGCCATCATCCAAGGTGGCAAAAATGGCTGATGATGACTATCTGGATGCTGTTGATTATACTCGTGATGATCTAGATGAGGAGGATCTGAGTGAAGTAAAACATGCAGTTCGACTCATAGATGTCTATAGATCTTATACACTTGGCAAGACCAAAATCGATGCAATAAACGGAGTCAATCTAACTGTTGACGCTGGCGAATTCATTGTAATCTCCGGAAAATCAGGATCGGGAAAGACAACCTTGCTGAATATAATTGGTGCAATTGATCTATCAACATCTGGTCGAGTCTTTGTCATGGATGTGCCCATCAATGACTATGATGAGTCATTTAGAGCATCGTTCAGGCTTAACAACACGGGTTTCATATTCCAAAGCTACAACCTTGTTTCAACCTTGACTGCGATTGAAAATGTCATGTTTCCAATGCAGCTCTCAGCAAAGAGTAAGTCCGAATTACGAGAAGATGCAATGAAACTCCTCGAAGGCGTCGAAATGGACCACCGTGTCGACCATCTTCCTTGGCAGCTCAGTTCAGGAGAGCAACAGAGAATAGCAATTGCTCGTGCTATGGCAAATGATCCACCAATCATCCTTGCAGATGAGCCAACTGCAAATCTGGATGGAGATAGCGGACAAATGATTCGTGACCTGCTTGTTGAATTGAACAGCCAAGGAAAAGCTGTGATTGTCATGACTCATGATGAGGGAATCATCCAGCATCAGAATGCCCAGCATTACAGGATGAACATGGGAGAGTTAACCCGGCATGGCTGAGCACCAGATGTTTGCATCAAGGGATCTCAAACGTCGTCCCTTTAGAACAACTCTCACACTCATATCCTTAACCAGCGTTGTAACCACTACGACGTTTGTTTTTCTATTTGGCAATTTACTACTTGATGTTTCATCATTTGCTGTTGTAGATGCTCTATCATCATCGTTTGGCACCTTTTTCTCAACATTTGTTTGGACAATACTTCTCCTTGTTTTTGTACTGGGAGCTGTTGTTGTTTCTACTACAATATCATTAGAGATGGTCACACGTCGTCGTGATATTGGTCTGATGAAATCAATTGGTACACTGCTAGATGCCATCTTTGACTTCTTCATGGCACAATCAGTGATTATGCTTCTTGCTAGCATAGTACTTGGTCTAGCCCTTGGAACAATTCTATACATGGCAGGATTGCTTTGGCTGAGCAGTGTTGTTACCGGAATCCAGTTGACAAAAGCTTTTCCTGTGATTCAAATAACAGTCCTTGCAATAATCCTGGTTATCGCTGGATATCTATCAGCCCAGAAACCGATTTACGATACAGTTCAAGAGTCCCCTTCTCTTGCACTGAATCCTGACGTTGGAACGAAGGTTCGTGTTTCAGGCTTTATGGATAGTTTTGGTCTTCCCTTCCAAATTGCTACTAAAGGCACAGGAAGACGGTTAAGAGGAACCAGAAGAACAGTTATTTCACTATTCCTTAGTTTTACAATTGCATCTGTATTGTGGATTGGAGGGGGAGTCGTGCATACCACATCACGTGCATATGTAACACGATCAATGGGTACAAATGTGATAGCAATAGGGACTCCTGCACTCTTAGACAGTTATTATGATGCATATTCACTATATGGTTCCCCACTTGACAGTTCTTTTGATTTTCTTGATGATGAAGATATGGTACCAGATTCTTTGGTGGGAAACCTAACGACAGTTCTTGGAGTGGAAAGAATAGAATCCCGTCTTATTGTGTACTCAGAAGTTGAAGCAAAACAGGCTACTATATGGAATGAGGAGCTTCAAGAATATGATATTATCGGAGAAAACCGTAATGCATCTGCAGTGTTGGTTGGCATAGACTGGGATACAACCATCTCTGATTGGTATTATGAGGGTCGTATACCTGATGACGCCCAACAAATATGGATTGGGGGAAAAATGGCTAGTGAATACTTTGAGGATCCGCTTATTCAACATATGGAGATAGAAGGGAGATCGCTAGACATCCAAGCTCAGGCTTTTGACATTCTGAATGGCGGAATGCTAGCACTAATGGACCTGTCCCAAGTACAGAATTATTTCGGGGTTTCAGGAACAAATTTAGTCCTAATTCAGCTTGATGAGTACGACGATTCAATCATCACACAAATTGATACTCTCTCTGAATCCTATGGGTTTGACACTTTTAGACAACAAGATGTGTTAGAAGAAAATCTTGCAACAATAGATGCCATATGGGCTCTTCTAAATCCACTCGCCATTGTAACTCTTCTAGGGGCATTTTTGAGTCTGTTGAACTACCTACTAGTTTCGGTATTTGGTCGACTCCGTGATTATGTCATAATGCGCTCAGTTGGTGCAAAGCCAGCTTTTCTCGCTAAGGTAATGATTGCAGAAGGATTAGATGTAGGACTGAGAGCAGGAATTCCAGCACTCATAGTGAGTATCCTACTCAGTATTTATCTACTAATTCCAGAAGCTGCAGTTCCCTCTATTGCGTATCTTCCTGTTTCAATTGTAACCGTCTTAATATCCATGATTGCAGTGATCCTATTAGCATCTATTCCAACATACGTCTTCTTTGCTACTAGAAGCGACCTACGAGTGTCAGAGTTCTCATCTTGAGTAATATTCTTTAGACTTGAGCCTTGGAAGAGTCTGAGGACTCACTAATGGCATCTGACGAACCTCAAGATGAATTCTCAATCCATTGGATTCGAGATGTAGTTGATGAAGTATTAGAACGCGACCCTGATCAATACCTTATCGTGACAGGGAAGAGTATGAGTGGTAGCGTTCACACTGGCTTTATGAAAGAGATTGTCATCGCAGATGCTATCAAACGAGAACTCCTGATCCTGGGAAAAGACGCAAAGACTGTGTTTATCTCAGATGACTTCGACCCGATTCGGTCATTCCCCCCGAGCTTGACTCTCTCTCCGGATGAATATATGGGTGTTCCTTATTCAGATGCTCCCGACCCCTATGGGTGTTGTGAGAGCTTGGGTACGCACTGGACAAATGAATTGGTTGATACATTTCCTGAATTCGGAGCTGATCCTGAGATTGTATTTCAATCAAAACTCTATGAAACAAAAGAGATGCTAAATGCAATTCGCATCTGCCTGAACCACACCGTAACTATCAGAGAGATATTGATAGAGTATGTTGCACGAGACTTTGATGAGAAACAGAAAGCAGAGTATATTGAATCTATGAAGACATGGTATCCTGCTTCAGTCATTTGTCCAAAGTGTGGACGAATCCAGTCTGGTGGAAAGGGGTCAATCGTACCTAATAGAGTAACATCGTACAATTCAGAGAGTGATGAGGTTTCCTACACGTGTGCACACTGTGGACATTCGGAAACTGCCAAACTCGACAAATTAAGACTGAAGTTGTCATGGAGAGTTGACTGGCCCGCAAAATGGTATGTCATGAAAACGACATGTGAACCAGCAGGCAAGGATCATGCAGTGAAAGGAGGTTCATACGATACAGGGCTTGAGATGTCTCAACGAGTCTTTGGTTGGGAGGGCCCTGTCAAGGTGCCCTTTGAATGGGTTCGTCTAGGTGGAAGAGATATGGGGACTTCGAGAGGTTATGTCTTTACTCCCCGGGAATGGTTGAATATTGCACCTGGAGAATTATTCAGGTATATGATTCTTAGAACTGATCCTGAAAAAGCAAACAATATCCAGACCGATCTCATCCCCGATCTAATTGACATCTACGAAACCTTCGAGCGGACCTACTATGGGCTAGATGATGTCGATAGTGAGAAACAGGAATTGGCTGAGGTTTTGTATCCCCTGACAGAGGTACGTCCAGTCAGCGAAGAATACATCCCTAAACTCTCTTTCAAATTCGCTGTAGTAACATCACAGCTACAGGGAATTCTAAGTGAAGAAACGATTATGCAACGTTGCTACGAAGTCTTGAAAAAACAACATGAACTCTCAGAGATCTCTCCTGAGGCACAATCATTAATTCCGACAAGACTCTCGCGAGCATTTCATTGGGCAAGAGAATTTGGTAGTGAACGAAACAAAGTTGAGATTCCTAAAACCGTTCCGAAGGAAATCAAAGACACTCTTACTGATAATGATAAAGCATTCCTCAAGAGTTTCGTGGAAATTCTGAAAGGCGACTCTCTTGACGATGAGGAATTACAAAGTAAAGTGTTCGAAACTGCTCGAGAGGTGGGTCTGAAGGACAAACGAGCGTTTATCGTTTTGTACAGGATTCTGATTTCCCGCAAATCTGGACCTAGACTTGGTGGATTTTTGAATCTCCTTGGAAATGACTGGGTTCTAGAACGAATTCAGAGTGTGTTATGAGCACCCCACAACACGTTTATTAACGCTATACCAGTCGGCGAAGCCGGCCCTACAGAATTGGATTTGTGAAACCAATGCTCGGATCTTTAAGAGAAAGATATCAGCGTGCTATGATGCCGGTTGGAAAGGCACTAGCTCGAACTGGTATCACTCCCAACATGATAACAGGATTAACAGTTCTCGTTGCTCTTGTTAGTGCGTGGTTCTTTGCCATGGGTGACCTTCTCGTTGGTCTTTTGGTCATGATTTTAACTGTAGTCTTGGACATGTTTGACGGTGCAGTTGCACGTGCTGCAGGTCTTACATCCAAGTTTGGCGCAACCTTTGACCATACTCTTGATAGATATGCAGAGTACCTTTTCATGTTAGGTCTAATGTTGGGTCCAATAGGTGCCACATCCATTCCTTGGTGGTCAGCAGGCGAAAGTTTTGTACCTTGGTTCTGGGGCTTCTTCACACTCTTTGGAATGATCATGGCTAGCTTCGCTCGTGCAAAAGCTGAGTCAGTTGGTGGTATGGAAAGCTGTACGGTTGGAATCGCTGAACGGCAAGAGAAACTGATTCTTCAAATTGCAGGAATTCTGCTTCTAGCAATTCCTAGTACAAACATCTGGATTGACCTTTTGACTCCTATACCTGCTCTGCTTGAGTTCTTCGTGATGCTGGACATCACCAACATCCTCACAATTTGCATTGTCATTGTCGGAATTCTCTCTCACATCACAGTGGCTCAAAGACTAAGATATGCAAAGAAGATGATTGGCGCATCAGAACTAGGTGAAACATCAAATGTATGACATGGTTGTGGTTGGCAATCCGACATTCCGTGATGGTCGACTCACTGGACCGAGTATCCACTCTGCTGCAACTGCCGCGCGGATCGGTCTTGAGCAGCTAGCTATTGTGAGTTCAGTGGGAGAAAAACTGGTTGACAATTTCATTCATGGTGTAGATGCTCTTGGCATTCCTGAATACTTCGTCATAGATGCGAATGATAAAGGTGCTGTGGAAATTCAGAATCCATCATTAAACAATAAATCTCGTGTCTTTGGTATACCTGACAAAATCAACATTCGTGATCTTCCAGAGGAGTTTCTGAAGACTAGGACTGTATTGTTGAGCCCTTCTCTGCAAGAAATTAATGCAGAGTTTGTTGAATGGATTTGCTCTTCTACTGATGCACTTGTCTATCTTGATCCACAGCTTCGTAGATTGACTTCAGATGGTCGACTAGAAGTAATTCGTGAGTTCAGTGTAACGGAGAAGACTCAAAGTTATCTCGATGTCATAAAGCCAAATCAGCTAGAATCTGAGCTGATAACGGGAGAGTCAGATCCATATCTGGCAGCAGAGCTAATTGTTGAATGGGCCTCCGAAGCCTGCGTTATCACTCTCGGGAAAAATGGAAGTCTTGTGTATGATGGAAGCGACTTCAATATAATTCCCTCCTATTTGATTGACGAAGTGGATTCAATCGGTGCTGGGGATGTGTATCTTGCAGCTTTTGCTTCGCAAGCAATCTCCGGAAAGACATTAGTCGACTGTGCGGTATACGCTTCATCCATTGCAAGTTTGAAGATAGAAAACCAAGGATTTGAATTTCCCATAGACTCTGGAGAGATTGCTCATAGGTCTGAGAAAATCGCTAATTCGGTTGAAACCAGATAGTTTGCTCAGGTTCTATGGGGTCTGGTCAAACACCATGTCTATTGTCTTACCAAGAAATGCTTTTGCCTCAACCATTGCTTTGCTACCTTTCTCAGTTATAGCATAGTACTTTCGGGGTGAGTCATCCTTCCTTTGTTCTTCAATAAGACCGTCTTTGGTCAGGCGATAGATAATCGCATATCCACTGACTGTTGCCGGAGAAAAGCCAAATCGTTTTGTGATCAGCTCCTTTATCTCGTAGCCATAATGGGGCCTTTCCTGCAATAAACGTAGGATGTACATCCAGAGCATCTCTTTGGTCAGCTTGTTAACAAGCCTTGTCATTGCTTTGGGTTGTTGACTCGGATTGGATTTGTCGTCGGACATTAACTGATCATCCTTTCGAACTCTGAGATTATTGCAGCCAGACAGTGGCTACTAAGATAACTCTTACTCCCAAGAGATATCCGAGGTAAATTGTATTGAGATAAAAGGCTCACTGTCTGCGAATCAAAGCCCCTATGGTCTCCAAGCATAAAACTATTCTGAGTAGTTAGATGAATTGTCTGAATATCCGTTATTTTTTCGCCCTCCTCATCCAGAACCCACAATGAGGAATCATCATGTATACGTAATCTTTTGATGACGTCCTCAAGGGCGCCATCAGACACTTCGACAAAACAAGGTGGTTCATCCTTCAGTGAATTCTTGATTACAGTTGCCCATTCGACTTCTCCATAAGGAGATTGACTTTCTGGGTTTGTGAATGTGATGATTTTTTCATCTCCGATCACTGCTATAAGTTCAAGATTAGATTTTGGCCATGTTGTTGGTCCCCAATCAAAACATGCCGCAAGGACTCTACAGAGCACATCTATTCGGTTTCCAGTACCTGGAAGGTCCTTCAAAAGAAAGTCACCCTTGGGAGACACTTGAGTGAGAACCTGTACGAATTTTAGCATGGTGGATCCTGGCATTCGGCAAACCGGCTGTTTTGTTACTTTTCCAATGATGCGTTGTTTTTACCTTGAAGAGCGTTCATGATGTGTTTAGTAACGACGACGACGACCTGGTGCAGTCTTTCGCTCTGAAGCCTGTCTAATCTGGACCCTGCCCGCGTGAACTGCACAGCTTACACAATAGTATGATGTGACTTTTCGGGTCTGGATATAGCTTCCCTGTTGCCTAAGCTCTCGTGCGAGCTGAGGGTCAACAGCTGATACTCTCTTCGTGTACTTCTTTGCTTTATCGGCTGGCACAATACGTCCGCATTTCGAACATTGGACATTCCCTGTCTTGCCCGACTTGCCTTTGCTTCTGCCACCGGATTTTCTTTTCTTTGCCACGATTCAGTTCCACCATGACTGAGTGTGCGCCTGCAACCCGACTGGCCTTAAAATCTTGTTCATGCTACCACAATAAAACAGTCAGGAAAATCACCAATGAGGCTCTATTATTTCAAGGACCTTATCGACAACCTCATCATTCGCTTCAATTATGTACTGGTGCTCTTCTCGCTCTATTTGATCCTCAAGACTGGGAATATCCCTTCCAAAAAGCCCTTCGAGACTTGCTCTTATTGACAAACCAAGTGTGAAGGGATTATATCCTCCCTCCAGAACCCAGGCGGAACCTTTTGCCCCTATGGTTTTCACCATCTCACGAACAAAGCTACCGAATCTCCAGTAGATTTGAGAATCAACATCCATGTTGCCAACCGGATCTGCATAATGTGCGTCATAACCAGCAGAAACCATGATGATGTCAGGAGTGAACCTCTTGAGGGCTGGTTTAATCAATCTGTCAATAGTAGTTTCATACGAAACATTCGGAGAACTTTCTAGCAGCGGGATATTGATATTGGTCCCCTTTGCACTTCCATGTCCCAATTCTCCATAGTGACCTAAACCAAAATTTTCATAGTCATACTCATGAATGGAGATTAGCTGTACAGAGGAATCGTCATAGAAAATCTCTGATGTGCCATTTCCGTGGTGGCTGTCGAAATCTATGATTGAAACCTTATTGACATCCTCGTTATTCAAAACATGTCGAGTGGCAATTGCTACATTGTTGAAGTAGCAAAGTCCCATGGGATTTGATGAAGTGGCATGGTGGCCTGGAGGTCGCATCAAGGAAAATGCATGTTTGACTTCACCTGCAACTACCATCTCAGCAGCTCTAATCGCACCACCGACTGAGAGAAGAGCCGCTCTGAGTAAGTCCGGACTTGCATAAGAAGACTCTCCAAGTTGTCCGCTTCCGATGTCTGACATCAGATTGACAGTGTCAACCAAATATGATGAATGAACCAAACGTGTCTCCTCCAACTTAGCCCTTGGCGCCTTCACTCTGATAATGTCCTTCAGTATGCCCTCTCTCTCAAGATATCTCTCAGCAATTTGAGTTCTGAGAGGATTCTCAAAAGCCTCTAGGTGTGGTTTTGGGAACGGCATCCTGTGCAAACTTGATTTTGGATGTGAGATGAAAGTAATCTTGTTCTTTGGCACGATGGTTCACCGCGGAATCTCGAGGACTCCCTCCTTAACTTTTGCCATTTTTCCGAGGAATGAAGATTCAATTGGCAGAATATACCTATAGAGTACATTGAGTACTCTTTTTGAAACACTAGTCGGGTCAGTTACCTGCACTAATCCTTGAACTGGATTCTTCTCAAGAATATCAGAAATTAGTTTCTGTGGCTCTCGCCACTGTCTTCTCTCAGAGGTCCACAGGAAACCGTTTCTTTCTTCCGCTTCCGAGTGACTCTTCCTAAACTCCTCTACAGCTTCGGCAAGATCTGTGGGTGGCCCTCGTCTAACATAATGTTCTGAGACATCAGGATTTTCAACAAGGACCCCAATTGAATACCTATCCTTCTCAAAATAGACCTCCACAAGAGTTTCACCGAATCTAGGTTCACCTGTTCTTTCGGTTTCAAGACTAGACTGTACTCTCTTGGCAACTCGATACAGCTTGTCCCGGAGGATTGTATAGTGTCTAGAACCGTCCGACTTGAACTCTCTAGAAAATGCACGACTTTCAAGCCAATCAGGCAACGCTTCTGTGGGAATCGAAGACTCAGTTAATAGGTCAAGAACCTCACTCTCGTTACCTCTCTTGGAAACCTCCCGCAGTCTACGGAGTCTATACTTCACCCATTCGTAGGCTCTGGGAGTGAAACTGGAAGCAATATTCCTCTGATGGTCGGTGGGATCGATTAGTATGATGTAGTCATCTCTAAAAGCTGGATTTTTGCGCAACTCAGTCAATGATCTATTGTTTGGATCAATTGGTCTGGTATCTAAGTGCTCCAAGGCATTGAAGGCATCATCAAGTCCGTCTGAATATATTGCTATCAGTTCTAGAGAGACTCCAGTAATGCCCATTCTTCCTACCGCACATTGGTCTCCATATGCATGACTCGCTCTGACAAATGATTTCAGAATCCTTACATCATCTCTCTTCTTGTCGGTTAGCATGTCTGCGACAAATCGTGTGTGATGGATTGTTCTGTCAACCGCTGTAATTGGTCCTTTTTCTGAAAGATACTCGACATCAATATCAAAACTACCGAGAATGTCAATATCTACTCCCATCATCTTCAAAGACAAATACGGATGCTGCGAAAACGCTCGCTGGATATCTGAAGTTTTCAATTCAGAAACAGCTGGCTCAACCCAATCCTCAACTAGACTACTCATCAAATCATCAAGAGATTGGTGTCTTTCCCTCTCTGGTTTGTTGATAATCTCTGCATAGCTTTCAGGTATTAGTCCTATAAACAGGTCAATATCTGCAGTGCCTCGAAGTTGTGTTTGTTTTTGCCCTGTAGAACCCTGAGCTTCTATGAAGGAGTATACATAATGCTCTGAACTTGGATGGTCTATTAATGCGTGTTTGAGTGTTTCAATGATAGTCTTCTGCGTATCTAGTTCCTTCTGCGTAGGAGTCACCTTTGCCAAAATGCGTCTTCTGACATCATCCGAAAGCAGTGTTTCCAAAGTACAAACCTATGCACCAAAGGCTTGTTGATTGCTATGAATGTTAGCTTCGACTGAAATAGAGCCGCCTCTAGCTTTAAAGCAGAGGTTTCATCAATCCCACATGTTGGTGGATCTAATGACAAAGATGGTACCTATTGTCATCACCATCCTCCGATGTGATGATCGTTACCTGTTTATCCAGAGGCGCAATCCTCCATATGAGAAACTCTGGAGCATGGTTGGCGGGAAAGTATGTTTAGGGGAGCATATACATGGTGCAGCCATAAGAGAGATCATGGAAGAAACTGGAGCACTGGAGGTCAATAACTACAGTTATCGGGGTTTTGTTTCCGAGCGATTGATTGAATCAGATGGATCTCTCTCTGCTCACTTCCTGATTTTTGTGAGTTATGCTGAGATCCCAACATTTAGCGAGAACCATCGAGAAGGCACCCTTGCACTCTTCACCGAAGATGATATCGTTTCTAAAAAAGAGCAGTTCCTGCCATCTGATTATCAGATGTTCAGATGCTTCAAAGAACCAGCATCTGATCAATCAATTTACGAAGCTGAATTATTACATGAGGAAAACGGGTATCATCTGATTTACTACAGGAAGTCTGGTGATGAAACTCGAGGATATTGAAATCACTCCCTTAGCTGCAGAGAGCCTTGGGGCTCGATCACTGTGCACACATGTTGTTACACCAGATATCAGCATTCTCCTTGACCCATCTGTTGCGCTGGCAAAACGATACAACCTAGAACCGCATCCAACTGAATACCTAGCGCTCAAGAATGCTCTGGCTACAATCAAGCGCATTGCTGCAGATTCCGATGTCCTGTCTATTTCTCATTATCACTTTGACCATGTTAGACCAGGGTTTGATAATCAACTCTATAATCTAAGCACCAGAAATGAGCGTAAGGAAATGTTCGCTGGTAAGATTGTACTTACCAAGGATAACAGAGAGAATATCAACCCTTCACAAAGACGGAGGGGTTTCTACTTTGAAAAGGACATAAGAAATTTGGCCGCTAAAATTGAGTGGGCTGATGATAGGTCGTTCAACTTCAATGACACCAAAGTGACCTACTCTCCACCATTACCACATGGTCCAGAGAACTCGCGTCTTGGATTTGTCTTAGCCACAATTATCGAGTATTCTGGTTCTCGATTCATGTTTGCTCCTGATGTTCAAGGCCCGATTGTGCAAGACACACTTCAGTATATATTGTTGGTTGCGCCGGACTTGCTAATAGTTGGTGGCCCCCCAATCTATCTTTCCCGGTTTACAGACAAAGAGCGATTATTGGCTCGAAATTCTTTAGTGGTACTTGCATCAACTGTTCCCACTTTGGTTATTGATCATCATTTAATGAGGGATAAAGCGTGGAATGACTGGATATCCCCCATTCTTAGTGCATCTGAAAAAGCTGACAACAAAGTACTGACAATGGCCGAACTTTCAGGCTCTGAGAACCTGCTTCTTGAGGCTGAGCGAGAAGTTCTATACAAAACCGACCCGCCAAATGAGGAATTCATGAACTGGGCTCAAGCCACAGAGGAATTCAAATTGAAGCATCCCCCACCAGTTTGATCTTGATGAATAAAGACAGCAAAACATCTTAATGGAATTGGTAGCAATCCCTTGCATGGCCTGAACCACAAGGACAAAATCATCGCACTGTTCCGTAGGTCATGTTTGACTGGTAAACACAAAGGTGAGCTTCTAGTTGGAAGATATTGAAGGTGCAACCACAAAGGCATTGCTTGATCGTTTCAAGCAAGCAGTAGGTCGTGCTAACGAATGTCTAACTAACGAAGAATATCAACAAGCAATGGCTCTTTACTTCGATGCTAGTCAATCTGCAGACGAAATGACTCAACGATTTCTTAGCCTACTCATCAAGACAGCTCCAAGTACAGCTCACAAGACACTACTTATCGAGGTTCTAAGCTGGAGGCTCCGTTATTTCACAGCGCAATACGATTATCACCTTGCTGTGGCTCAGACACTGTCTGGTCTTCCCAGGGAGGAGTGGATTGCCAGACTAGAAACCATTCTTGTCCTCTCTCAAAGCTTAGTAGATATGATACTCCCACTCTATAAACAGGACACTGATCCAATCATCAAACAGAGAATAAAAGATCTCTTCGATGATTGGATTACTGGGATCAGGAATCTGATTCTAAATCTCCGATCTTGGGGAATGGCAAGTGCCCAAGCCGCACGTGTCCTCGAGTGGGCTATGGACAATGATATTGGATGATTAGAACAGAACCAGTTCGAAGGGAATTACTGCTTAGCTTTTCCTTCAACACCGATAAGTGCTACCTCTGTGTCTGCAAGTTGATGATGACTGTCTAGATAACAGACAAGATAGTGGTCTTTATGCTTCACGACGACTGGGACTGGAAATCGCTTTACTTTCTTCAATTCGTCCTCAGGAACCTCCCAACAAATCGATTCCTTGCAGACAGGACATTGCATCCATTTCAGCCCTTCAGCCATTTGTAGTTCCACCTATGTATGATTGGGTGGGGTAGTAGTGAGTGTCAGCAATGGTACTAAAAACGTTTTCTAGGAGCCACGTGAGGAGTGGATGTCTTCCTCCCCTCACTCCTCGTCAAGATCCATATCCCACGCTCCGGGATCTTCAAGATCCCTACTGAGAATAGGTCTCTTTCTTGTTTCTAGAGAAGAAATATCAAACCTGTCGCTGTCAACAACTAGCTCCTCGGAAAACTCGTCCAAGTAAGCAGGGATATAACCACTCTCAATCAACCTGACTACCAATTTCTTCAGTTGGTTCTTCTCCAATCCTGTGCTTTCCTCAAGACTTGCAAGGGTTACTGCTGCTTCAGACTCAAGAGAGGTCCTGACAAATCCTGCGAGAACCAATTCAAAGGTTCGTCTTAATTTCCCGAGTTCTTTACGATTGATTTCCTCCGCTAAAACAGATTCCATCAGTTTGTTGGCATCTCCAAAACGATACTCTGCAAGCATAAGAGCAAGATCAATGTGTCCTGTGACTTCTCCTTTTGTAATTTGAATAACCGCATCAATTAATTGTCTTGTAAGTTCAAGATCGCCGCCAGTGATGGCACAGAATGCCCCATCCAACAGCAGGTAAGGATCTTTCTTCTCTTCAGCTGCTGATACATAAGCCTGAGCCGCAATCTGGCAGTCAATCTCGAACTTTTCATGTTCTCCATGTTTTATCCATGCTGAGCTAGCATTTGTCATTATCAGGGCCGCTTTGGAATACGACTGAGCCAACATGGCATGCTCATATGCACGTTCGTATGCCTGAGCAGCCTTTGAGAACGATTCCCAGTTCTTCCAGCAATCACCTGTCTTCTGGAACAGAGTCATTGCTTCATGATTCTTTCCTGAGTCTGCCATTTCTTCGGCCAGCTTCTCCAGTTTCTGGCACTCCGACTGACTCATTGCGACCAAGATCCTGTGAACACGAGTGTATTATCTAATGACTCCATCCTTCATATTGAGTGTTCGTTTGGCAAACTGCGCGATGTCATGATTGTGTGTGACAAGAACAACAGTCATCTTCCGCTCTTTATTGAGCTGGGCGATGATTTTCAGGATGTTCTCGCCAGTTCTCGAGTCTAGATTTCCAGTTGGCTCGTCGCAGAATAGGATTGGAGGGTCATTCACCAGAGCTCTTGCAATTGCCACTCGCTGTTGTTCGCCTCCAGAGAGTTGTTTTGGAAAGTGGTCTCTTCTCTCTAGCATATCGACTTCACGAAGCACAGCCAAAGTTCTCTCTTCTTGCTCCTGTTTTGTCATGTCATTTCTAGGCCAGAGAACAGATTCAATGTTCTCGTATGCCGTAAGATGCTCTATGAGTAGGAAAGCTTGAAACACAAATCCAATCTTCTGAGCACGCACTTTTGGCATGTCCCTCTCGCTTATGAGTGTGACATCAACCGCATCTACAAGAACTCGTCCCGATGAGGGTGCTTCAAGACCAGACATAACATGGAGTAGTGTAGACTTCCCACATCCACTAGGTCCAAGAACAGCGACGAAGTCACCTGCATCGATTTGCAGGTCGACATCTTTGAGAGCTGCTACAGTGTTTTTCCCTTTACCATATTCCTTATTGACATCCTCAAGTTGAATAATTGGTCCTGCCATGTTTCATTCCTCCCTTAGTGCCCTCATTGGTGGAACTTGCGTTGCTCTCCACATAGATAATGCCAAACCTGGAAGTTGAGCTATAATTATCCAAAACAGAGTAACAAACATGGATAACAGGTCAACATAGAGAGTCGACCATAATCCGGACACGTTTGTGACTCCAAGGAAATACGCCGTCAATCCAAGGATCTCCACACTAATCTGAAACACCAGAAGAAATGCAGTGAATGAAACGAGTATGACTTCTCCCATGACGAGTAGCATAACGTTCGAATTATCCCATCCAATGCATTTGAAGATGGATATATCTCGACGTCTGAATTGCGAAACCAGAATGGCATATATTGTTGCGACAATGAAAGCTAGACCAATGTATGACCAATCTCCTGGATTGGTTGTCAGACCTTTTGCCACAATTATATACAATATCGCGTAAATTAGAATGAATGCAAACACTCTGATTCTTGCTCTATATGCGAATTTGATACTCTTGAAGAATACCCTGAAGTTCAAACATTTGTCCTCCCTACAGTTGGAGCGGTTAGTGACTCTTTCAACTCTTTTGGCTTAATGTGTCTTGTGTGGACTTATCCTTTTCTAACTCCATGTTTATTGGACTCCCATCTACCGGCCACAACTCCCTTCGAAGAAGATCTCTAATGGCAACTCTAATCGCTTCACTTCTAGATGGATACATGCCAATATCCACTAATTTGTCAAGGCCCTTCACGTAGATGTCGCTCATTTTCACAGTAACAAGCTGCAATGATAGTTCCTCACATCAAGTGTTAACCGGGTAATACCGAATATAAGTCGATATCAAGCCATGATGACTCGGCGCCAACCACTCGGGGAATGATGAAGGAGACTTTCACTCCAAGACATTCGACCCATAAAAGGCTAAATATAGTGGAACTAAGTTCGTATAAGGAATCCTGCGGGTGGAAGTAACTGGCACGCTCCTATGTGATTCCCTACTATTGCGCAGTAAGGTGAGTACTTGAGTAGCGGTGGGTTTGACTACATGCGTAAAGTCGTCATGATTGGCGCTGGTGGTAGTGGAAAGACTGCCCTAGTCAACCGCTTTCTTACTCACAAGTTCTCTGAAGAATACATTGTCACTATCGGATCACAGTTTGCGGTCAAGACAGTTGAAGTGGACACTGCAAATGGTCGCAGCGTCGTTGTGAAGCTTCTCGTGTGGGATCTTGCCGGACAGCAACGCTTTGATTTCATTCGCGGTAGTTATTATCGCGGTTCTAAGGGTGCATTGCTTGTATTCGACACAACTAGAAAGAGCACTTGGTTGGAACTGCCAAAATGGATCAAGGAAACTGAAGATGCTTTAGGTGAGAGAATTCCGATAATTCTCCTCGCAAATAAGGTGGACTTAGTCGATCATCGAGTGATAACCCGCGAGATGGGTGAGCAGTTTACACGAGAGCACAATCTTGTAGGCTATCTTGAAACGAGTGCGCTCAATGGTCAAAATGTCGAAGAAGCATTTTATATGCTGGCAAAGAGTTCGCTTGCAATTTCCTAGCTACTATGACTTACTGCTCAAACCAAAATCACTAAAGAGCTAATGTTCTCCGACGACAAAGCAATCCAAGGGAAATAAAGTGAGCCCCATGACAGATTCAGATCTTAATTTGACATTTCTAGAGGAACTCTGTGATTCCTTTGGTCCTAGTGGCCATGAAGAAGAAGCGCAGAAGATAGTCCATGAATATGGTAAGAAATATGCAGATGACATTCTCCAAGATGGTCTTGGATCATTGATATTCAAGAGAGGAAACAGTGGTCCTAAGATCTTACTTGCTGGGCATGTTGATGAAATTGGTTTCGTCATCACGAACATCAAGAAGGACGGTTACTTGGAGTTTCACCAGCTAGGAGGTTGGTGGGACCAGACCCTTTTGACTCAAGAGGTGGTGATTCACCCCTTCAAGGGGGGAAAGATCATTGGTGTTATAGGAGCACCACCGCCCCATCTTCTCACTCCAGAGATGCGTAGCAAGGTTGTCACAAAGGACAAGATGTACATTGATATCGGATGTTCTTCCAAGAAGGAAGTCGAAGAACTAGGAGTACGAATTGGTGACCCAGCAGTCCCAGTTTCTTACTTTCGAACCATGAAGCGAAAGTGGAGGAAGAAGAAGGAGGATAGCAACAGCGCTGAAGAGGAAGTTCGTGATGTCACGCTAGCAGTAGCAAAGGCATTCGATGACCGGATAGGTGTATTCATCGCACTCGAAGCGCTTCGACGTATTTCCGAGAACAATATTGAGCTTCCAAACACTGTCTTCTTCTGTTCTACTGTACAAGAGGAGGTCGGTCTCAGAGGAGCAAAGACCACAGCTCAGATGATTAAACCTGACATAGGCTTTGCACTTGATGTTGATATTTCCGGAGATTCACCTGGGTCTGAAGGATTGGTCCAAAAGATGGGCAAGGGCGTTTCAATCTCAGCTGGTGATGGTTCAATGATTCCTAATCCGAAGTTCCGAAAGTTTGTGATGCAAATCGCTGAAGAAAAGAATATCCGACATCAACCAGCATTCTTGAAAGCAGGGGGTACGGATGCTGGTCAGATTCATCTTGCAGGAATGGGGGCTCCATCATTGTTTCTCGGCATTCCAACACGATATATTCACTCTCATCATGGAATGTTGGATTTGAACGATGTAGAGAACGCAGTCCAACTTCTAGTTGAAGTTCTACAGAAACTTGATGAAGAAACAGTAAAGAGTTTTACAACAATCTGATGTAAGAAGAGCAGCCTAGTTGCATTCTAGGCTGACTCGCTTTTACTTTTCATGAGTTAGCGTTCACGCTTGCCCTCAATGAACTCATCAACACGCTTTCTTGCTTCAAAGTCATCTATCTGATATCTTGGATGCTTGAAGCTGTAGGAGCTGATGCTTGAGAGTTCACCACCAATCCCTCTATCCAGAGCAATTTTCACAGCTCGAGCCACATCAATTATGACACCCCCACTATTGGGTGAGTCTTGAACTGATAGCTTCAAATCGAGGTCAAGTGGCAGATCTCCAAATGCCCTAGACCTCATGCTGATGTAGCAGACCTTGTTGTCTTGGAGGAATGGAACATAGTCACTCGGACCTATCTTTGTTGGCAGTTCATAGTCAACACAGCTCGTGACCGCCTCAGTCTTACTTATTCTCTTTGAGCTCAATCGGTTCTCCACTTGCATATTTTCAAAATCTGTGTTCCCGCCAATGTTGAGCTGATATGTGTTCTCGAGAATGAGCCCTCTCTTGTCAAACAATTGGGCCAAAACACGATGCAAGATTGTCGCGCCAAGTTGACTCTTAATGTCATCTCCCGCACATGGAATTCCTTTCTTTTCGAAAGCCTGTGCAATTGGAGATTGGGGATCTGAAACAATAAACTCAGGAATTGCATTGATGTAACCTATTTCAGCCTCCAGTGCAGCTTTTGCGTATATTCTTGAACCATCTGCACTTCCAACTGGGAGGTAAGAAACGAGTAAATCCGCCTTTGATTTCTTCAGCTCTTCCACAACATCCACAGCTTCAACTTCCTTCTCATCATAAGCAAAGAAGGACTCTCTCATGTGGGGAGCAACACCATCTGATATGGGGCCTGGCAATACCTTAACCCCTGTCTTTGGAACATCAGGAGCAAATGCTACGCAGCAGTTTGGCTCCATCCACATTGCCTCAGCTATATCCAATCCGATTTTCTTACTATTTGCTTCAAAGGCTGCAACAAATTTGAGGTCTTTTGGAAAGTAACCACCGAAATCCACATGCATGAGACCTGGAACTTCCTCTTCTGCCTTGGCATTTCTATAGTAGTGTGTGCCTTGAATCAATGCAGATGCACAGTTGCCAAGCCCGGCGATTGCTATTCGGACATCTCCCATTTTAGAATCACCCGCTTCAAGTATTCTACAGCCATAGAATAGTTGCTTCTTTTAAAACTTGTGAGCTGGCAATCTTAAGATTTTGAAGGACTTTCATCATCCTCAGTTGCGTTTGACATATTGGCTTCATAATCAGAGAATAGCAATTTCTTAGCAGAAGCAATTGTCTTTGGACCGATTCCTGAAATTTTCCCCCAATCATCTATATGAAGAATAACCTCTTGCGGTGAGCCAAAACGCTCCAGCAGAGTCCTCGCACGTACGACATTGATACCTGGAAAACCTGCCAGGAAGAATTCTTGCTCGTCATTCATTGAGTCAAGACCTTTCCTTGTTCTGATAACGGGAAGTCTCTGACCTTTCTGTTTCCTCTTCTCATCATCTCCAATAAGAATGCCATAGAGAAGACCTGCAGAATGCAAAGCGTTGAATCCTTTGATTACTTGGATACCTCTCTCACTGATGCTCTCAATTAAGGCATCTAACGAACTCGGATGGATGTAGCTTGCTCTCTCCATAGTCACGAAGTATGGCTTTCCTTTGGTTTGTTTTGTTGAGAAGGGAATGTAGATGCACCCTTTTACTGGATCTCTTCTAATGGCAAGAATGTTCTCTATCAAGATGTAAGGTTTATCGTATTCAAGAAGGGCATCCAACTGCTTGGTGAGACGCGGTACACCAGCGGCACTTCCTTTCAAGGTATTGACAAGATCGTTTACGGTCTTTCTTTCGATTGCTATGCCATCAACACCAAGAACATCTCCGATTGGAATTTTCTGTACTGAGTAGGTAATCTCCTCCTTATCCAGCATTGACATAAGGTGCTTCACAGCATTCTTGCCCTTTCCGCCGGTTTCATGGATATCAATAACAATCTCAGGTACATTTCCGAAAAGATCTGATTGCATCACGAACCCTCGTCAAAGAGTGTCATGACTGCGGCCATGGAAACCTCTCTTGCCAGGTTTGGATCATCAGCAGAACCTATGACAACAACGTCATTGCTCTCTGGTCGCAGACTTTCAATAATAAGAAGTGTTTCGGCTTCATAAGCACGTAGAATGTGAAAATCATCTGGTGGCATAACTAGACGAATCTCTCTTTGGATGAGCGTTGTGGCTCCAGCCTTTCCATATCCCCCTTGTATGATCGCCTCGTCTCTTTGTCGAACGCCATCTGTTATTACCGATGCCTTATTCCTCACTAGATTAGCAAAAGCATATTCATACATCACTAGTTTTCGAACATCTAGCATTAATCCAATCGGTACATCCCGTGACACTTCATCGAATAGTTTCTGACCATTGCTAGTGAGTCGTTGTCCCTGCTTTCCTTCAGGTTCAATGTAATCGGCCTCAGAGAGTCTCTTCAACAAAGTTCTCGCACTTCCCTCTCCTATTGACATTCTATCACAGAGTTCATACCTTCCTAGAGGCTGCTCTCTCCCTATCATGATGAGTCCCACAGCTGCATGATGCGGTTTGAAAGCCGGAGCAACACGTCCATCTGCAGGCTCAGAGAGTTTGATGAACTCGTCTTTCCATGTCAAACTATACACTCTCCAGCTTCTCGACTTTTACTTTTAATTCAGTAGTCCAGATAAGGTCTTTGAGCTGTCTTCTTAAAGCTGTATCTAACATTGGCACCACCTGTGAAAAAATCACTGCATTGGATAAGATGTGCATTACTGAGAATGGTATTGCTGCAGTTACAGCCAGAAAGAATGGCACACCAAAAGTGGTTGAATATCCAAGATTTGTAATCTGTTCGAAAATGAATGTGACAAATGCTCCTGTGATAGCCAATTCCCATCTTCGAGGCTCCAACCGTTTTCCATCTTTACCCTTTTTTCCCATGATCGAACCTATCGTGACAATGTAGAACCATCCAGTGACTTGGGATGCCCAGATCTGCGGAATGAATGCACCCCAAGGGTTTATGATACCGAACAACAGAGACATGATTAGAGTTGCCCAAATTGCCATATGAGCTCCGAAGATGTAGGCTGTAACAAACAGGACCGTTGACCCCAACTCTAAATTTGGAATCGCAACCAGCGCATAGTTTCCAACCAAAGCAAGGGCAGTCATGATGGCAGTGATGGAAACCCATCTGCTATCGCTCATTTTTCTGCTTGTCCTGTGGGTTTCCACCTGTATTCCTCCCGTGATTTCAGCTTCTGCTAAGTCTTCGATATATAATGACTATTAACGCAACCAATCCTCCTCCAATGAGTCCAGTGAAGAGAATCATTGGACCAAAATTAACAGTGAAATCCACAACCTCTGGAGGGGCTAGTACAACAAAGCTGAGGACAAGATTGTAAGGAACTCCAAAAGAGTAACTAGTATTTGCCGCTACAAGAACTCCACTCTTCAACGAATACGCAAGATGTGTGACCTGTGGCACTCCAAACCCAGTCGGATCTTGTTCATAATCAAATATAATACACTCCTCATCAACATGGTCATAGACTCTGGTTGTTTTATTCCAAACCACCACACTGACATTGTCATGTCTTGAGGTTATTGTTCCATTCAGATAATTGCCCGAAACTCTCTCTGCTGCAGCGTATGCAGTTTCATTCAAACTCTCGATGTTACTCTGTCCGGTTTCTACGAAAAATCCCGGCCACCATTCTGTGTACGTTCCCCATACTCCAAGAACTAAATCTCTAGCAATTTCGGTGTCATTTGCAGTGACTGTGACATTCCCAATGGAGAAAGTTCCAACAACATCATCAGAAATATTGCGTACAAGACATGACATAGTACTATGATTCTCTGCTAACATATTCCCCCCCTCCGAATAGTACATGATGGTGATGTTTCGGGGAGCAACATTAACAGTCCAAGTAAGATATGAATAACTTTGGATTCCTGTCGGTAGACCAACTACTTGAGGAGCTATGTTGAATGACACAATGAATAGACCAATCAATAAAACGAATGCGTTTCTTTTCCTCATTTACCGAATTCTCCTTGATGTGTTGACATAGACAATGGCGATGAAACCTAATCCTGAGAAGGATACAAAGATCACACCAGGAATGAACGTGGGGTCATACTGCGATTCTGGTTCAGGACTTGTGTACCTCCACAATACGGAGTCATCATCTTCCAACATGAAGAGATTCACAGCAATCGATGCAAAATCACCATTCACCCAATACTCCCACCCTTCTGCTCCTGCACCAGTCAATCCTTCGATACCTCGTATATATGCAAGTGGGCCAAACCATTGAACTTCTACATCAAGAACCGAAGAAGTGACATCAAGAACAGTAGACCCATTAAGATCATAATAGTCTAAGGTAGTTCCATTTCCAAAGTCTATAGTTAGTGTGATTCCTTCAGCTGCTATGATAACATCAGAGCTACCTTGTACGTGTAGAGGATTTGATAGAATCATCGTTACGATTAGAACCAGTGCAAGAGTGAGGTTGGGTCTGTTACGAGTCAGGAGCATCACACTCTAGGATAGGTTATCCTATCCTACGACATCCATAATTTAAACTTTCCTTTTTCATTGACCAACCGAAGCATCTAATACGAGTTCGAGAGTGAGAATTCTCGTTCGTGCAATAAGGAGAAATCCTTTTTGACTGGTATAAATCGAAGGAAATACAGCGGTTTTCTCTTTGTCCTCGAGGGGATAGATGGTTCCGGCAAAACATGTGCCTGCAAGGAGCTGATGAAGAAGCTGGAATCTGATGGGTACGAAGTGGTTTATCTAAGAGAGCCCACAAAAGAGAGTCAGTGGGGCAAGGAGATTGGAGAAAGATCTCCGCGTGGAGAATTGACTCCCGAGGAGGAATTAAATCTCTTCATCAAAGACCGTGAATGGCATATTGCGAATAGAATACTCCCTGCTCTCGAGGATGGTAAAATCGTCTTATTGGATCGCTATTTCTTTGCGACTGGTGCCTATCAGTCAACTGTGATGGACCTTCATTGGAGAGAAATCCTTCGAAGGAATCGCGAGGAAATCTCGACTCCTGAACCCGATATTGTGTTTATTCTTGATGTTCCGGCAGAGATTGGTCTGGAGCGTGCTACAGGGCGAACTGGGAAAGCCAATTTGCAATTCGAAAGGCTAGATCGTCTTGTCAGAGTCCGTCAAAACTATCTGGAGATGGCTGAGAAAGATATAGGAACGTTCGAGTTGATTGATGCTAAGAATCCATTAGACAAAGTAGTGGAAGAAATCTATGATATCATTACTGACACTTTAATAATGAGTGAATAGAGGATTTATTTGTAGAAAAACCATCCGTCTAAAAAGCGCTGAACAGGTCGAAATTTCTTATAGTCGAGCCCAAATAAGACAAGGTTTTTTAGGCTGGCACCATGAGACGTAAACTAGTCTGGCTTTATACTGACCTAACTCCAGGGACTGGGAGAGAAGTAAAATGCCCGTCGCGATGCTGCTAATAGATTGGGACTCAAAGATAGGCGCTGTCCTGAAGGCTAAGGTTCCTGCGGACTTTGCGGACTATTATAGAGAAGATCTCAACACTGAGATCATGCGTATTTTCACGTCACATGCAATGGGTGACGCTACCGCTGGTTTCTCATCACTTAGTGTTAGAATTGGAGGCGAAGAATACGGAGTTGCTTCCTACTACACTGGGATTGTCAGAGAAGAGGAGCAGTACTGTGTGTCCCTCCTGCTTACCCCTGCAGAGGACCCAAAGACCTACGAGGCTGCAATCACTTCTGTGGTCACTCCTCTCACTAATGCGGTTGTTTCCATGACTGATGCTGAGCTTCAAACAGAGCTCGACAATACATACCGGCGAATCATCAGACTTGCAGGAATGACTGATGAGTCACGTCTTGCACGGTTATTCTCTGATGAGGTTTCACGAGCAGTGTTCCCAAAACTCTGGAAAGGAGGTATTTCCAAGGAGGAGCTTGAGGAATGGCTCAAAATGGTCACAGGATTGCCTAGTGTGAGTGTTGATTCTGTCATTGCACCATTCGAGGAGCTGGGTCTTGTGAAGACAGAATGGGTCGACGAAATTGGTCGAACCTGTGTCTTCATGATTAAAGACCTTGAGGTGTTTCGGGCTCCACCATTAATGGCCATGGAAGCAGCTGGCAGTGTTCTTGACCCTGAGCTGGCTGCGGAGTACAAAGGAGAGGTTCTAGAGTTCCTAACCGAGTGGCAAAAAACTCCTGAAGACACAGTATCAGTTGCCCAGGTTCTTGCTGATCCTGACTGCTATGACACACTTAGTGAGCTTAGAAGAAGACCAGTCAATATATCAGAACTAGAAGCTACATTAGCAATTCCGCCAAAAGAATTGAAGTCTGCCATTCAAACTCTAAAGAAATTCAGAATAATATCTGAGAAGAGAAGAAAAGGTGCTTCCGGTGAGTATGACAAATGGTTGTTCTTGCTGAACGACATCCGTGTCAGACTGTTCTTTCCTGAGTATTTCCTTCAGACTCTTGTCACCGACCTTGAGAAAACACCTGACGATCCCAAGCAGATGGAGATGGTCCATCATCACTTACGTTTGCTCAGGGACAACTTCCCACGCTAAGTTTAATCAATCATCTCGAATATACCCCTTCAAAACTGGTTAGTAGAATCAGTTGGAATTGAGGATAGGAAATT
>JBHLOX010000231.1:0-3297 GCA_048940045.1 Promethearchaeota archaeon | reverse complement strand
CGGGTGAACCGAAGGAGCTGATTATAGTGGAGGGTGCAGACCACAACCTATCAGACCCTCGGGTATATGAGATCACACTGAAGACCGGGGTTGAATGGTTCAAAAAGGTCTGGAATCAATAGCTTCGTCTGAACTTTATAACCTCTCATGTTGATATATACACAGTGGGGATATCTCGGTGAATGACACTGATGACTCATGGCTTAAGCTTGACAAACCAAGCTACGAGTCATTCTACATCATGTTGTTTGCAACAGTGATTACAGTTGTAATAATTCTGTATTTCACTGGAGCACCGATACGAGACCCCATCTCCTTTTTGACCATCTTGGTCTTTGTATGTGGTATTGGTCTCATCTGTTCTCTTCTCAACCGAGAGGTTTCCCGCAGTCTCGGCTTCAAGGATCCTGGTCACGACATCCCGATTTAGAAACTACACAGTGCTGATACAGAGAAATCAAGACTCTTCTCCCTCTTGCATTAATGCTGATTGACACAGTAATGCCAGTAAAGTGTTGAACTGGACATATTTACCACTACAAACGGGGGAAAGGTATCATCTCTCCCACTCAACAACCTAATGACTAGAGGACATAGAATATCATGTAGAGGTAAGTCCCGAAGAAGACCGGAACAATCCAGAGTACAAATGCAATTCTCATATTTCTACGATTTCCACATCCAAGGGGCTGGCTGTTTCGTAGAGCTACGAGAAACCTGTAGCTGAATAGAAGACCGAGTAGAATGGCTATGGTCCCCACAATGGCATGTGCATACACAGTGATTGGTAGAGTACTCGTGTTTAGCACCAATGAAGGGGCCATGACCAACAGTGTAGTGATCAGGCCGATAATTGTTGTAACAACCATCAAATACCCATGTGTCTTCAGTTCTCCTCTCTTCAGGTATCCCACTAGAAGGAACACGAAGATGACCCATTGAATGATAAGATTGACATCAACGATGATGCTTGCTGGATTTCCGAATAATCCCATCTAACCACCGCGATTCTCTCCACATACGCATAGAAAAATGCTTTGAGAAACCGTGTATCTCTTGTCGGAAACCTGAAAATTCCTAGGACTCAAGATGTACGACGTTTCAAGACCACGATAGCGCCAACCACGAGTAAGAGTGCAAATGCGCCAACCACTAGAGGGACATAGTCCAATGGACCAGGGACAATTGGAGTTGTTGGAGTGACTGGTCCGGCATCTGATATGACCTGGACAAACACATTCATCTCAGTTTCATCCATGGTGACCGGAAGTCCAGAATCCTTCATCTCGTTCATGGAACGTTCCAAGTAGTTGTGGAAGGACTCCTCCATCTGCACATAGGGGTAAAAGATGTGTTCACTGATCGGTTCATAATCCGGGTCAAGAGATGAGTATTCTGTGTACTCTAGATACTGCGCCGTGGGTACGAGCACATGTTTCGCTGACCAGTAGTCCAAGGCCACAGGATCAACACTGGCGCCTATGATGTCTGTAGCACTCGCTGATGTATAGGTCGACCATGGTCCCCTTCTGTCGGAACTCTCCACTGGGTTGGCATTCACCCAGACCATGTCCAGAATGTTGAGGTCTGGAGCCCTGGTTTCAGCGATCATCGTCCCCATGCCTCCAAGTTTGACCGAGTAGTGCTCATGTGGGACCTCAGTGCTCACTGAATCAACAATATACCCTTGTGGAACTCCCATGTAGTGCTTGACACAGGAAGTCACGCCAAGAAGCTCATGGCTCTTTAGAACCGGCATGTTGAGAATCTTCAGTCCGTTCGAGTCAAATCCTGTGTCGTTGTGCCAGATACCATGTTTGAAGCTGATGTAGGCTCCAGTGGCTGGGCTCTGGAACTTGGGATATGATGTGTACAGCTGCATCTCTTCATTCCACACCGTGCTCCTGACATATCCGTCTGTGAAGTCACCCTCATTGTAGTCATCCACTGTGCTGAAGTGAAGGTCATCCCAGAGTATCGTGCTGACATTCCAATCCGGGGCAAATGAGTCCGCCATAGCCAGAGTTGACTGGTTCTGGTAGTATGAATTGGGATTAGAGTAGTCCATACTCCCTATCCCCTGTCCATTGTCACCAATAACAACCTCGCCTGAAAACCCATCGGGATGGTCATGAATCGCGTTGATGACACTCTTGATGAGGTCAGTGTTTGTCCCTCCTCTACGAGGCCATTGACTATTGATCTTGATGAGGACAACATCATCACTCCCAATCAGACCATCAGGTGTGGTTGATGTGTTGTAGAAGTGGAGTCCATGCTCAGCCATCAGGTCGATGAGTGCTGACACTGACGCGTCCATGTTCCCCTCTGGCCCGGTAGCATTTTGAACATAGAAGAGGTCTGAGGCTACTTCTGGACTAATAGCGGTCTGTGGAGTCAAGCCAATCGGAACTCGTTCGAGATTCGAGTCCACCTGAAGGAGTTCAAAACCAATCACCGGGTCTGTTGCAATAATGAACCCTCCTACAGAGAGCATAGCTACAATAATGACTGGTTTCAGAGCACCTGCAGATGCCCGTAGGCTAGCAATGCTGGGTAGTGACACTGATGCAACAGTCTTGAAGAGAGAGATATTTGCCAATGCGGCCTGCTGGCACGGATAGAAGACCCTTGAGGGCTTGGTTCCAGTTCTAATGACAAACCAGATTGCACTTGCAAGAGCGACAAGTACCATGGTCACAAGTCTGCGCCTGTTCTTTCTTTGTTTCTCATTGTACGGACATTGCCTATCCGGGTCGTGCTTCATACCTGTTCATCTCCGGAGTCATCACATAATGTGTCCTGAAGGTGTTGATTCATTGAATAAGAGTGTGTGAACTCAAGCAAGCCCCAAAATATGCAGGTTCACCACTTAATTCTGCACATTTTGGTAATTGTGAGGAAACAACTTGACATCTACTATTGAACGATTTCAAAGCCTGCTCTGCAAATATCTTCTCCGAGTCGGTCACGAGTGAGAATGGAAGATATCCTTGCAGGATAGAAAACCAAGGTTTCTAGTTCTTTGACCGCCTCAAACTCTGAAATTGTGTTGGAAACAATTTCCGCATCTTTGATGTGCTCGACAAATAGTCTAGTAAACATCACGGAATCTGATGCTGAGATGTAGGACTCCCAGGTTTCTTTAGAAAACTCACTCTCTATACGGTCAATAAGCCTCTTGGCATCAGACTTCCTCTCATCCCACCTTATCTTTGTATAGAAACTCAGTCCACTGCCAAGTGCTGGATTCCTTGCGATTGCTAAGACAACACCTCCCCCAGATACAATCTCATC
>JBHLOX010000230.1:0-3298 GCA_048940045.1 Promethearchaeota archaeon | reverse complement strand
TGGAGTGCGTCTGCGCCTATGTTTTTGAGGGCATCTGCACTCTTTCCACGGACTTTTTCATCTTTGTCAGTGAGTAACGATGCAACTGCTTGAATCACCTTGGGATCTTTTACTTTCATTTCTCCAAGAGTTTCAACAACTCCTTGTCTTACGATTGGGTTGTGATGATTCACAACATCCAGAAGCAGAGGGATTGCAGGTTCACCAATCTGAGTGAGTGTGTTTATTGAACGATGACGAACCCTCCAGTCCTGATCTTCAAGAGCGTTCACCAGAGCGGGAATAGCTTCAGAGGAACCTTTTCTGATTCCATCAATAGCTTGAGCAGCTGCATTTCTCACGGTCCAACTTGGATCTTTGAAGCATTCAATCAATCTAGGAACAGCCGTGTGTGCTCCCGGTCCCATCTGTCCGAGGGTTCTCACTACTTCAGTACGTAGTTCATCATCCTTGTTTCCCAAAGCCAGGATAAGACCAGATATTGCTACATCTGTAGCCACTCCTATTCTTCCAAGAGAGATCGCTGCTTCTTTTCTAATAGATGCTTCATCATCCTTCAGTAGTTCAGTCAAGCTCGGTATTGCGTCAACTGCAGATTCTCCTATTTTACCAAGTGACTTCGTGGCCTCTCGACAGATGCTCCAGTCATCATCTTCTAAGCAACCGATCAAATTGGAAACTCCTTCAGCGGCCTTTTCACCAAGTTCGCCCAGAGATAGTGCAGCATTGAACCGCACTGTACGAATTTCACTGCCAAGATGACCAATGAGCTCCTTAATGACAGTTGGGTCCTTTTCAGCTCGCGCTACGACTAGCTCGACTTTTGCATCACGTAGAAGTTGCTCAAGAGTAGCTGAGATTTTGATTCCTCCTATATTCCTAAGTATACTTTCTTTATTCGAGGCTCTCTTTCGAGCTCCTCTCTTGTTCCACTCATCTCTATCTTTCCCTCTTCAAGCACATAGATAGTATCAGCAACTTCCATGGCCAAGACTGCATCTTGCTCAACAAGAAGCGTTGTTGTTCCTTCATGTTTGATCTGTTCTATCGCCTCGAAGATCTTGTTCTTCACCTTCGGTGCTAGTCCTAGAGAAGGTTCATCGAGAAGTAACATTTTCGGACTGGACATAAGCGACCTAGCTATAGCCAGCATTTGTTGCTCTCCTCCACTCAAAGTCCCTGCACGCTGTGTTCTTCTTTCATCCAACCGAGGGAATATATCAAAAACAAAGGCTAAGTTATCGTCATACTTTGTCTTATCTTTCAGAGTATAAGCTCCAAGCTCGATGTTTTCCATCACCGTCATATCATAGAATAACCGACGACGTTCTGGGCAATGTGCAATTCCTCTCCTCGCGACTTCATAGGCGTCAAACTCATCAATTCTCTCACCCATGAAAGAGATCCTTCCTCGGTCAATCTCCTCCAAAGCTGAAATGCATCTGAGTAGTGTTGATTTTCCGGCACCATTTGGACCTATGACTGCATCAAGACTTCCTGCTTCAACCGTTAGATTGACTTCTTCCAGAGCTTTTGCTTTTTCATAGTAGTGGTAGACTTTTCTTAATTCAAGCAAATCCTTCACCTCGACCAAGATACGCTTCTAGCACTATTTTGTTGTTGGCAACTTCTTGAGGAGCCCCCTCGGCAATCAGTCGCCCTTGATGCATCGCTATGACTCTTGGGACAAGCGTCATCAGTTCACGCAAGACGTGTCCTGTGACGAATATTGTGACACCCTCATCGTTCAATCGTCTGATTAACTTGTTAATTCCTTCCTTCTCCTCATAAACCAACCCACTGAAGGGTTCATCAAGAAGGAGCATCTCCGGATTTGTACCCAAGGCCTTGCCAATCTCAAGTTTCCTCAGATCTCCGTGTGGCAAAATAACTGGTGGTAGTCTTGCTTTGTCCACAAGCCCGACTGAAGAGAGTATCGAGCTTGCTGCTTCATCTATACCCGTTTTTCCAAAAGCTTCTCTTCCACGAGGTGAAAGGCAAGCTACTGAAACATTGTCAAGAAGGCTAAGATAGTGAAATGACTTCACTAATTGAAAGGTTCGCGCCATCCCTTGATTGACAATCTTGTATGGCTTCTTCCCAGTTATATCTACTCCATCAAAAAAAACAGAACCTGAGTTGGGTTTCTCGAAACCTGATATCAAATGGAAGAGTGTGGTCTTGCCAGCACCATTGGGGCCAATCAGCCCTAACATCTCTCCGCGTTCCACCTCGAAATTGACATCATTTACAGCAGTCAGTCCGCCAAATCTCTTTGTTAGATTTTTGACTTCTAATATTAGACCCATTTTACCTCCTCCGTATCAAATCCCACAAATCCTGTATTCTCTCAAGGAATGGATTCATGACACCCTCATCAGCAAACCGAATGATGGCAATCAGAACAGCGGCAAACATCAATACAGCTGCGCCGGCGAGAGGTCTCAATAGTTCACTCAGTACCGTGAATAGAAATGCTCCAATCACTGACCCATAGATTGTCACCATTCCTCCAATAGCAGCCATTATGATAGCATAGAAGGAATAGAGTGTTTGAAAGACAGCAGGATTTACTGCTCTTGTGTGCAGTACGAAAAGAGCACCTGCAATTCCTGCAAAGAACCCACTTATCATGAATGCAATAAGTTTGTAGACAGTCGTGTTGATCCCTGATGCATCAGCACAGGTTTCATCATCTCGAATTGACTTCAGGATTGTACCAAGTCTCGAATCAACAATAGCTCGCATAATAACTAGCGAACCAACCATGAACGCTGCTATGATATAGAAGAACACAAAGATATCTCCAATCGAGGGCAATCCTGAGATACCTGTTGTTCCACCTAACCATGTTCCAGTCAAAAAAAGATTCCAGAGAATGAGCGAAAATGCCAGAGTTCCTAGTGCTAAATAAGGCCCCTTCAATCTTAAACAGGGAATCCCAATTAATAGACTAAATAATACTGCATAACCAGCACCCACAAAAAGTGCAATAATCCAATGAGCACCGAAGAAATCGACAAATGCTGCTGTAAAGTATCCTGATATTCCAAAAAAGGCGGCATGCCCAAAGCTGACTTGTCCAGCAAACCCTGCTAAAAGATCCCAGCTCGCAGCAAAGATTGAAAGTATCATTGCTGTGACTAGGATTGTAGTAAGATATGCATTCCCAGAAAATGGTATGAGCAAGAGTCCAACGAGGGAGAGCAATGTTATACTTCCCCGGAATGTTCGTGCCCATGCTCTGAAACGATCAGTAAGAGACTGAAGATCAACCTGAATGCCCATCATATGCTAA
>JBHLOX010000074.1:0-13446 GCA_048940045.1 Promethearchaeota archaeon | reverse complement strand
CGCACTATTGCTTTGCCGGTCTTGATTGGCGGAACACTGGGTTATGCATTTTCAATGTGGGCTGTGCTCTTTCTTGGGTAATAGATTAGTCACCCTTTGAGAAAACCAATACATGCCGGAGTGGATTTCCAATTTGACACTTTAATGTAAATCCTGCCTGTTCGGCCCATTTCATAACAGTCCTTCTTAGTGGGAAATCTGGATCTAACAAGAACTCATAATTAGCAAATACTCCATCATCCTTCAAGGGCCGTTTCACCTGAAGCAATGCTTTCGGCGGATCTGGAATCTCGGGTAGGACTGCAACAGAAAAGACAGCATCAGCAATTCCGTCATCAAGTGGTATGTCACCCTCTGCATCCGCAAGAACTGGGATAATGTTCTCAACACCCTCTCGTTCCATCCTATCTTTCAATTTATCAAGCATGCCCTGTTGAATATCTACTGCAAAGATGAGTCCAGCTGGTTGAATCGCCTTAGCCATCGCGATAGTATAGAATCCCGATCCGCATCCCAGCTCTACTATCTCCATTCCTGGTCTGATATCCAAAGCTTCGATGATTAATGATGGTGGTTGTACTCGTGACCGATAAGGACCAGCAGCAATTGCAGTTCCCATAACAGCAGGCATTGGGAATTTCCAGAAATATCGGATAGACCTGACGCATACACATATCCAAAGAAACAGAATCAAGAATACAATCAGAAGTACCTCAATCAGCCAATGCACACCAGGGAGCCAAAATCCCTCAGGCAAAAACCTCTCAAGCGTCAAAATTCTCACCAAAGAAGTTATATGACTAACATTTGTTAGTTAACTAACGATTGTTAGCTACTATATAGGTTGTGATGAAATGACCAGCGAAGACTCTACAAAGAAGCAGATTCTCAAATCAGCGTATCAATTGTTTGTGGACAGGGGTTACCGAGGAAGTTCCATGCGGGATATTGCCAAACATGCGGGAATCAAGGCTTCCTCCGTCTACAATCACTTTGAAAACAAGGAACAGATCTTTGAAGCGGTCTTCATCGAGAAGCATCCAATGTTCAGAATTCTTGAGATTCTTGATAGCATTAGAGGTGACACAGCTGAAGAGCTATTGACAAATGCAGTTAATCGACTCACCAAGGAACTTCGGAGTGAGCCCGCACTTCTTAACCTCTTCTTTGTTGAACTTGTAGAGATGGATGGAAAACATGTACCAATAGCTATTAAGAAAAACTTCCCGACTGACTCCAAATTCATCAAGCACATCTATGACAAGAAATCTGAGATTCGAGATATACCCATCCCAGTACTTATTCGCTCCCTCATTGGTACAATATTCGCAAACATCATGTTCAACTGGTTCATTGGAGAAGGTAACTCAAGAAGGTGGGGAACAGCGGCAGAAACGACAGATGTTCTCCTTCGAGGAATTCTCAAGTAGCTGGTCTCTCAACGTTCTTCAAGACTCTCTCAAATCGAGAGAGGGCGTCATCAATTATGGCATTATCATCAGCCAAGCTCGTGTACATTCGAGACCCAGCAAGCGTGACTATGCCTTCGGCCATGTACGCAGCTCCCATCTCTTCCATGAAATGTTGTCTTGCACTAATCTCTTTGAGAATCGATTTGATCTTGAGAAGATTGATTTTGACGAACATAGTACCTGAGGTCTCTAGGTGACATATGGCTCCTTGATTGTACGCTACAAACGGCAGGTTCAATTCATCAATGGTATCTTCTAATCCTTTGGTCAACCTGTCTGCGGCTTGACCTGCCTTCTCACAAGCTTTAGTACGCTCAATCTCTTGTATTGTATAATAGCCCGCCGCCGAACTCAATGGATTAGCAGCAAGAGTACCCCCGACATAAGCCCTCTTCTTTCCGCCTTCGAGTCCTGCTGCGACGTGTTCCATGAGATCACGTCTACCACCAAGTCCTCCAGCTGCAGGATAGCCTCCTGCAACGATTTTCCCAAAGGTTGTGAGGTCTGGAGTGACATTGAAGTAGCCTTGAGCTCCAGCAAGACCTATCCTTCCAAAGGTGACAACCTCATCAAAGATGAGTAGTACGTCATATTGATCACAAATCTCACGTATTTGCTTATTGTGTTCTCTGTCGACTGGTCGGGTCCCGGATTCAGGACCGACAGGCTCCACAATGACTGCTGCAGTTCCTCCTCGTATTCGATTTCTCGACATTTTCTTACGTAGGGCATCTATGTCATTTGGGAAGACTTCATGGGTGTGTTTTCTACATCCACCAGGAATGCCATGTGCCTCATAACTTCCAGTACCAGGGATGTGAAGTCCATATACCATCTGGTCACTCCATCCATGATAAGCCCCTCCCATTTTGATGATTTTCTTCTTTCCAGTAGCTAAACGGGCAACACGAATCGCAGCCATGACAGATTCAGTCCCACTACCTAACATCCGGAACATTTCTATCGATGGCACATGTTTGTTGATCTCTTTAGCAAGTTTCAGTTCAAACTCAGAGAACAACCCTGTGACTGGTCCACTTTCGTTTATGAGCTGAATTATCTTGTCTCTGATGGGTTGATAGTTGTTGCCAAGAATAACAGCACCACCGGATTGTAAGAAGTCGATGTATCTGTTGCCATCAGCGTCCCAAAGGTACGCACCCTCTGCCCGATTTATCACTATGGGAAATGGATAGTTGAAAGCAAGATTGTGCTGTACTCCTCCGGGGATGAATCTCTTAGCTTCAGTAATCATCTCTTTCGACTTCTGACATTTCTTTTCGAAATGCTGAAGATACTCACTCATCGCTTCACTCTTTATAGCATGAACAGGTAATGTCATCAGATGATTGAGCTTCTCATAGATTTTAGTAGTGTCATGGTACTCTGAGATACTGAAGCCGGACATGATGCATTCACACCTTTAGATGTCAATGGTCCTGAAGAAAAGACTTGTGGATTTCCAGAGTGAAACCGAGCTGATGCACTTTTTGTAAAATGATTTATTGAACAACCCATTACACCATTTTCACATTCGCGTGAGATTGTGAGGAGGTGAGAAATAGTGAGGTTTCTACTCGAGTGGGATGTCAAGCCAGAATATCGAAAAGAAGCGTCTAAAGCTGTTGCGGAATTTAAACAACCTGAGGAGTTGAAGACTATATTCCCTGCGCATAATTGTGTCGCGTCAAACAGAGGATTGTCAGTAGTTGAGGTTGATGATATCAAAGTAATCCAAGAGATATTCGATCCAATGTTAGACTTTGTGAATATCACTGTCACTCCTATTATTCCTGTATTCCCAGAACCTGATTGAAGTGTGCCTTTGAAAGAAAATCAAAGGAAGGAGAAACTAGATCTCCTTCCTAGCGTAGATGTACTCTCGGTTCTCGTCACCTACAATCTCAACAAGATTCCACTTCATGAGTGCAAGTAGGTTTTCAAGGATGTAGTCCTTCTCCATCTTAGTTGCCTTTGCGATCTCAGTGATGGTCGCTGGACCATCTTGAATCTCCTTCATGATCAGACTGCGATCTATCTCCTCTCTGACAGTCTGTTGCATCAGTTCTTTGAGTCTTTCAGGAGTAAGGCTTCCTTTCTGCACCAGCACATCACCCTTACCAATCAACCATCTTAGTCGCTCATCTGCAAAGGCATCTGCTGCTGCCTGGATCTTGTCTAGGTTAGCGGTCTCTTTCATTTACTCACTACCTCCTTTTATCGTGGGGGGTATCAGAAACGCCTCAACCATGCTCATAATCTGCTGATCCGTAGAGTGACGCATTGTTATTGCATGACTTGGACACGCGGCAGCACATGTGCCACAACCGTGACATTTAGCCTCCGTCACGAAAGCGACAGGGGGATCTTTTGTTGTACTCATCTCAATTGCTCCATATGGACAGGCCTGAACACAAGTGTGGCAGGATGAACACAAGGTGTCGTCGACCCATGATACAGTTGACTCAATCTCGACGTTTTTACGAGCCATCAAGGAAGTTGCTTTGGCTGCTGCTCCACTAGCTTGCGTAGTGCTATCGGTCGCGTCTTTCGCTGACTGGGCAGTCCCCGCAATCATGATACCTGCGGTGTGTGTTGTAAGTGGAGCAAGCTTGATGTGTTCCTCATTGAAGAACCCATCACCACTACGAGTTAGGCTGAAGAGCTTGGCAACCTCATCAGTTCCTTGCGGGGGGACCATAGCAGTTGCCAAGATAAGCATATCAGGCTCGAACTCACAGTAGGTCCCTGATAACACATCCTTCCACTTCACTATGATTTTCTCGTCCTTTATACTAACAGTTGGTTTCTTTGAGTGAGCGAATTTTGAAAACATCACGTGCTTTTGTCGAGCCTCCCTGTGTATTTCCTCGTGACCTCTTCCGAAAGTCCGAAGGTCATCATAGAGAACCATCACCTCATCAGCTTCGTCCTTGATGTCTGAAGATGCTTTGGTCATAGCTGTGCAACAGTACCGTGAGCAATGTTCATGCCCCTTAACGCCTTCTTCTCGAGAACCCACACAACCAATGAACATAACCTGTTTTGGTGGACGACCATCACTTATCCTAAGGACTGAACCAGTAGACCTCATCGTCTCGTACTCAGCGAGTGTGATGATGTTGGGATTGTTGCCATATTCATAGTATCCATTCGGCTCAAATGGTTCGAACCCAGTTGCCACAATTACTGTTCCAACGGTTCGTTTCGCTGTCTTGCCGGTCTTCATGTTCTTTACTTGGATCTCAAAGTTCCCGATGTGACCATCGAAGTCCACTACAACCGAGTCAGTCATGAGTTCGATACCTTCAATTGCTTTGGCCGCTATAAGCATGCGATCTATGACATCCACAGCCCTCTCTTTGTTTGGATAGATTGTTGAAAGATGACGCAGATGACCCCCAAGCTCCGACTCCTTCTCTACAAGAGTCACTTTGAAGCCTCGAGAGCCGATGTCTACAGCAGCTCTGAGTCCTGTGATACCACCCCCCACAACCAGTGCATGTGGAGTGACTTCTACCGTCTTTACTTCAAGAGGCTCAAGTAGTGCAGCTCTTGCCACAGCCATCCGAACCAAATCCTCAGCCTTTGTGGTAGCTTTCTCTGGTTCACGAGCATGGCACCAACTGCAGTGCTCTCGTAGATTAACCTGTTCGAAGAGATACCTGTTGAGACCAGCCTCCTCTACTACTCTTCTGAAAGTGGGTTCATGCATTCTAGGCGAACAACTCGCAACAATAACTCGGTTGAGTTTGTTCAGTTGTATCATGTCTTTGATCAGCTCTTGCCCAGAGTCGCTGCACATGAACATGAAGTCAGATGAATGCTCAACATTCGGAAAGTGCTGTGCATTCCGAGCTACGCGCTCCACATCCACTGTTCCTGCGATGTTATGACCACAGTGACACACAAACACTCCAATCCTCGGTTCTTCGTCTGATGCCATTATAACTCACCTCCTCTTGCAAGTACGATACTTGCTCGCATCGCAGCCGCACTCCCTGCAGCTACCGAGTCTGGTATGTCTTTGGGGGCCTCAGCACAGCCTGCAACGAACACTCCTGGAATAGCTGTGTCCACAGGATTACTTGCCGGATATTGGATTGGTATGAAACCATCCACACTCACTTCAATGCCGAAGTTGCCAGCTAGTTCCTTCAACCCTTTTGGAGGAAGAATTCCAGGACATAGGACAAGCAACTCGTGCTCATTCTTGAGGAAATCTCCAGTTTCAGTGTTCTCAGCCCAGACACGGATATTCTTATTCTTCGGAATCTCCTCTACCTCACCAACCCTGCCGCGAATGAACTTGATCCCAAAACGTTCCTTAGCCATATTATAGAACTCCTCAAAGCCCTTTCCGTAGGCACGAATGTCAGCATAGTAGACAGTCACATTCTTGACATCGTCATGTCTGAGCTCCTTCGCCATAGCTGCGTTTTTGATTCCGTACATGCAACACACGCGGCTGCAGTATGGGACACCTTTCTGAACATCACGTGCTCCAACGCACTGAACAAATCCGATTGACTTCGGAATCTTGCCATCGCTGAGTCTCATGAGATTTCCGGAAGTTGGACCAGACGCATTGATCAGTCTTTCATACTCAAGTGCGTTAATCACGTTCTTAAAACGACCATATCCTAGTCGATGGTATTGAGACACATCAAACAGCTCATATCCAGTTGCGATCACGACAGCCCCTACAGGAATCTCTATCTCTTCATCCTCCATAGTGAGGTCAATTGCCTCCCTATCACAGGACTTGACGCAGAGCTCACACTTAATGCAATTCTCCTCGTCTATCGTATAGACAAGAGGCGTGTTCTGTGGGAATCCAATGTAGATGGCTTTCCTATAACCGAGATTCTGGTCAAACTCGTTCTTTACCTGTACAGGGCAGTGCGGCACACACTCACCACAACCCGAACATTTGTCCTCGAGAACCTTTCGTGCTTTCTTGAGGACCTTCACACGAAAGTCTCCAGCCTCACCAGTTATTCCAGTTACCTCGCTGTAGGTCAGTAGGTTGATGTTTGGATGCCGAGAGACCTCACTCAACCGTGGAGTCAGAATACAAGCACTGCAGTCCAAAGTTGGGAACGTCTTATCCAACATAGCCATTACTCCACCAATGGATGGAGTCTTTTCGACCAGTACGACCTGGAATCCCTGGTCCGCTATGTCGAGAGCAGCTTGCATTCCAGCCACTCCACCTCCGATGACCAGTGCGGTTTCGGTGGGTCTCATGGAGGCATAGTCTACTTTATCACCAGCGACAGTCATGTTGTTACACCTCGTTCTTTGACTGGATTAGGTCCGAGTTGTCGAATCCTCTCCGTCATCTCAGTTATCCCATCGGCCCATTGTTGTCCCTCGGAAGCACTTGCCCATAGAAGCTTGAGCCTATCCTGATGAAGACCCATTGTCTTCATTGCCATTTGTAGGGCATCAAAACGAACCTGGGTTCGATAGTTTCCTGTTGCGTAGTGACAGTCTCCAATGTGACATCCGGTAACCATCACGCCATCAGCTCCTCCCTTGAAGGCTTCAAGCACCATCACTGGGTCAACACGCCCCGAACACATGAGTCGGATTACCTTTGCATTCGGCGGATGTTGAATACGGGATATCCCCGCCAGATCAGCACCTCCATAGGAACACCAGTTGCAGGTGAATGCAACAATACTAGGTTCGAATTTCTTTCGTGTCATGGTACAACCCCTCCTTTTGCAGACGCCGCAGCTTGCACTTGCGGTATGATTTGTCGTACTCTATAATGCCGCATGTCTATTGCGTTCTTTGGACATGCCGCAGCGCAGGTCCCACAACCCTGACAAAGCTCGAACATGACTCGACGTTCCTCTCCAGTCCCTGAGATCGCCGTATAGGGACAGAGTTCAGTACATAGGTCACAGTCGAAGCATTTGTCGGTGTCAATTTCAGCATAAATTGGTTCTACATAGAAGACACCCGGCGCCATCAAAGCTTGAGCTCCAGCGGCTGCTCCCTTTCCATAGGCGACCGCCTTGGGAATGTCCATAGGTCCAAGGACAGCACCAGCAAGGAACACACCATCCTGGAATGAGTCGACAGGACGAAGTTTGGGATGAGCCTCCATCATGAACCCATACTCACCTGTAGAGACCTTCAGTTTCCTAGCAAGTTCAGATGTATCATCGTTCGGTAGAAGTGCGGTAGCAAGGACAACAAGGTCAGTTGTAGTTTCAAGACGCGCACCAGTATAGAGGTCTTCAGCCAGCACTGTCAACGACTTTGTCTTTGGATCTTCCTCAATTTCTGAAGGCCGACCTTTGACAACTATGACTCCCTTCTCTCGGGCTCTCTTGTATAGACCTTCATATCCAAGTCCATGAGTTCGGATATCCATTGCATAGATAATGACCTCGATCTCTGGATACTTCTCCTTGAGCTGGATAGCCTGCTTGAGAGAATTCTCACAACCTATGTAGCAGCAGTAGTCTAGGCTAAATCGTCTGTCTCTAGAGCCAACGCATTGTACGAAAGCCACACGTTTGGGTACAGTATGATCAGAGGGTCGTTTTGGTTTTCCTTGGGTTGGACCTGCTGCATTTGTGAGTCTCTCCAACTGAGCATTTGTAATCACATTCTCGAATTTTCCGTATCCAAACTCTCGAGTTTCCAAAGGGTCATAGACCTTAAAGCCTGTTGCGACAATGATTGTTCCCACATTGAGCTCGACAATCTTGTCCCGGAGCTCATGGTCTATTGCGTCCAATTTACACGCTTCAACACACTTTAAGCACTCGCAACAGACACCACAACTGAGACATCTTTCAGCTTCCGCAAGTGCAACTGCTTGATCGAAACCAAGCTCGACCTCCCTAAATGTACTCTTTCGTTTGGCCATACTTAGATGACGAATCATTGGAGCGTATCCCACTTTCATTGTGGCCTTGTCTACCTTGATATCCTCGATTGGTTTCAGGACCTCCTCTCGGTCCTCTGCAAGGTCAACTCCACGCAGGAAACGATCAATGGACTTTGCAGCCTCCTTCCCCGCGGCTACGGCCTCGACAACGGTGCCACCACCACCGAGAACAACAGCACCACCACCGAACACTCCCTTCATATTTGTCTGGAGTGTCACAGCATCAACCTCTAGAGATCCCCACATAGTAGGTTCAAGTTTGGTCAACAGTGCATCAGGTGTGACCTCTTGGCCAATTGCGATGATGATCGTGTCAACGGACATCTTAAACTCCGAGTCGTGGATAGCAATGGGTCTTCTCCTTCCTGATTCATCTGGCGCACCCAGACGCATCCTAACACATTTCATTCCAGAAACCAGATTGCCTTTTGCCAGTATCTCAATTGGAGTAGCAAGGAAGTCAATCTTGATTCCTTCTTCCTCTGCAGCGACGATTTCGGATGGAATCGCGGGCATCTCTTCTTTGGAACGTCTGTAAACAATGGTCACTTTCTTTGCACCTAATCGTTTAGCTGTTCGAGCCGCGTCTATTGCTGCATTTCCTCCTCCAATCACTGCCACATTGTTACCGATTGTGACAGTCTTACCACTATTCACCTTATCAAGGAATGAAAGGGCATGATGTACTCCCTTGGAGTTCTCACCTTTGACATTCATCTTGCGACTACCAGGGGCTCCGGTTGCGACAAACACAGCTTTGAAGCCCTTATCCTTCAACTCGTCGATGCTATCGACCTTGGTTCCAGTTTGAATGGTGACTCCTAGTTGTTCGACAATTCCAATTTCATCGTCAAGAATGTTTCTTGGAAGACGATATTCGGGAATACCGTATCTCAGAAGACCCCCAGCCTTTTTCCGTGCTTCAAAGACTGTTACTGAGTATCCCTCTTTTACGAGATCATAAGCACAAGCTAGACCTGCAGGACCTGCACCAACAATTGCGACAGGCTTCTTTGCCATTTTCTTATTAGGTTTGATTACCTCGAATTTGACTTTGCCATGTTCTCTTTCATAGTCAGCTAAGAATCTGTGTAGATATTTTATGCTCACAGCTTCGTCGTAATTTCCGCGTTCACATTCAATCATACACGGATTTGTACAGACACGTCCAAGGGTTCCCGCGAAAGGTGAGCTCTGCCTGTAGATCTCAAGCGCTTCATCATACCGCTCCTCCTTCAAGAGAGTGATAAATGCCTGGACATTGACTTTAGCTGGACACGCTATCCTACACGGTGATGTTCCTCTCTTTTCTATTGTATATTTATTGGGAACAGCCTGTGGGAACGGTCTGTATGCAGCCCTCCGAGTATCAAGACCAAACTCATACTCACTACTGACGCTTACAGGACAAATTTTCTCACAATCTCCACACCCATTGCACTTCTCCCAGTCAATGAAGGGAGACTTCTGTCTTACCTTCATACGGAAGTTTCCAACATATCCCTCTACATCGTCCACCTCGCTGTATGTCATAAGGTTGATCTTGGGATGCTGGCCCACCTTTGACATGATTGGTCCGAGAATACAAATCGCGCAGTCATTCTGAGGGAACACTTTATCTAGCAAGGCCATCTGTCCACCAATAGTTGGGCGCTTTTCAATGAGGTGTGTTTCAAACCCAGCATTTGCTAGATCAAGCGCTGCTGATATTCCAGCAACACCGCCTCCAATCACAGCTGCACTCTGAATTACATCAACAGCCTTCCTCTCAAGTGGTTCAAGATACTGGACTCGCTCCACAGCCATTGCTACAAGCTCTTGTGCTTTCATCGTAGCTAGATCATGGTCATCCATGTGAACCCAACTAACATGCTCGCGCAGGTTAACCTGATCGTATAGGTACCTGTTCAATCCAGCTTCTTCAACACAGGTCCTGAATACAGGTTCATGAGTCCTTGGGGTACACGAAGCAACAATCACTCTGTTCAGACTCTGATCCCTGATAGCATCCTTGATAGTTTCCTGCCCGTCATCCGAACATGCAAACAATAGATCAACTGAGTGAACAACATGAGGCAGTGTACCAGCATATTTGGCTACAGCCTCACAGTCAACCGTTCCAGCAATATTCAAACCACAATTACAAACAAACACACCAATACGAATCCCACCATCACTCATTTTCGTCCACCGCCCATTATCTTCGCAACAAGTTTGTCCGTCTTCACCGTGTGATGATGAAGTCCAAGTTCTTCAGGGGAGTAACCAAAGCCGAGAGCTAGTATTTGTGGAAAATGCAGAACAGGGAGATCGAGATCATCCATTCCAAATTTACGTTTGATACTTCTCTGACCCATATCATGCTGGAGATGACAGAGTGAACAGACGGTAACAATTCCATCTACTCCAGCATTATTAGCGTCCACAAGACGTTCGTGTAAGACTCGATCTGCAAGGTCATCTTGTACACCCCTCAAGAGACCTCCGCAGCATCTATGACGACCTGTGTACTGCACACTCTCAACACCAAACTGCTCGATGAGTTCATCTGCAAAGGTCGGTCGTTCAGAATATTCGATGTTCAACAGCTCGTGAGGTTTAAGCATATGACATCCATATCGAAGTCCAATCTTTATATCACTCAGGTCTCTGGTGGACCTACGTTGGAGCTCATCAGCACCAATATCGGTATACAAGAAATCAACAATATGTCTAGCTTCCACCTTTCCTTCATAATGAAGACCAACACTCCTCAGTATATCATCCACACGTTCACGCATGTCAGGGTAGGTTTTCAGTACATGATTGACTCGCTTATATGAGTGGAAACACCCACTGCAAGGGGTTAAGAGGTCGAGACCCATCTCCTCAGCCTTAGCTAGGTTTCTTGCTGCCATTGCGATAGACGTTGTCAAATCGAGAGACTGCATCCAGAAAGGAGCACAACAGGTCTCATTTGGAATATCTGTTGTTTCAATTTCCAAATGCTCTAGGACTTTCCTGGTCGCCGCCTCATATCCTATCAGAGACCGTCTCATTGGAACCAGACAGCCCCACGCGATTGCTTTCTTCATTCAGATTCCTCCTCCTTCTCTCTGTTAGCCTCTAGCACTTCCACCAGTCCAGCTGCCTTCATGATGCCTTCCAGCTGTTCAACTGCTGGGTCCTGGAGAGGAGGTAGTCCGAGCTGCTCACGCATCTTATCGACCAGACCAGTCCTTGAGCTCACCCGTCCATTCTTCAAAACCATCTCAGCCATCTTGACGTACCCTGGTGCCGCATGACCTTCTCTGCTAGCCATGTTTCTGAGAACTGTGACAACATCAGTGAAATTCACTTGCTGAACGCATCGTTCCTCGCATGTGAAACAAGCAGCACACATCCATATCTGATCGCTAGAGAGCACTTCATCCTTCAGCCCAAGTAGAACATTCCCTAGGACTTTCCTAGGCCGATAGTCTATCACTGCGCCAACAGGACATCCACCACTACAAGCGCCGCATTTCAGACATCGGAGGAGACCCTCGCCCCCAACCATATCTGCAACCTCATACTTGAAGGTCGCCCGTACATCCTCATCGCGTACAGGGAAATCGCCTCTGTAGCTTTTCTCGTCTGTTTTTTCCATTGTTACCTCACTTCTGTTAATGATTCAAGTATCCGACTAGGACTAGTTCGATTCAAGTGCATCCCCAATTCATCTTCGAGAATGCCAATAGCAGGACCAAGAAACTGTGCTAGTGTTATCACGGGAATTCGTGATTTCTCCCACCTACCGCCAAATTGAACCTGAGCTAGTTGAATACTGCAATAGGCGCATGCTGTAACAATACCCTCAGCACCCGACTCTTTGATATTCCTGACTTTTTGCATTCCAATCTTGCCAGCTAACTTCTCATCCATTGCAAGAAGTGGAGCACCACAGCAGCGGGATTTGTAGGTATAATCAACTGGTTCTCCACCGACAATTTGGATGATCTCATCGATAATTGTAGGGTTTTCATTACCAGTATGATTTAGATCCTCGAATGGTCGAGTCAGGTGACAACCGTAGTGAGCTGCGAGCCTAATACCATTATACGGATTTGTAATTGCAGCCCTGAGGTTGTCTAGACCTATATCAGTTTCAAGGACTTCCAGAAGGTGTTTCACTTCTACCTTCTTTGTATATTCGAGACCTTCATCTGTCAATAACTCGTTGACATCTGCCCTTGCCCGTTTTCTTCTGTCTAGGAGCTTCTTAGCATGCTTCAATGCTCCAGCGCAGGCACCACAGATAGCAAGGATATCCTTACCCTCTTTTTCTGCAAGAGCGAGTATCCGACCACCTAAGGCAAGAAATGCACCCTCATTTAGTGATGCTACGTACAGGGATCCGCAGCAGTTAGCATTATTGAGAGGAAGAACACTGACTCCGAGCTTTTCAAGGACTAATATGGTAGCAGCTTCATATGCAGGAAGACGTACCGGGGTTACGCAACCTCTGAACAGCACGTACTCCTTCAACTCGATTATCCTCCTGTGTCAAAATACTTCGACTTCACATCTCTGGTGTATCGTTTGTTCTGCGTCAATCGAGAACTCAGTCCCAACTCCTTCCTTTCATCAGCCACAAAATCAGAATAGGCATCTTTCATAAGCCAACCATCAGTCAGGAGGGTCTGAGCATTCTGTTGAAAAACAGTCGGAGCAAATCCTTCACGAATTGCTAACTTTCTGACGATCTTGAACACATCAGACAATCTCACACCGTATTGACAAGTAGTATCACACAAAAAGCAGGCCTTGCATAACCAAGGTTGCTCACTTTGCAAGACCACATCCCTTGCCCCCACCAGAATCTTTTGCATAATTTGCCGGGGATTATAATGTGAACCAGAAGCAACTGCACAGCTGGCTGTGCAGACTCCACAAGCAAGACATGCTTCGATAATCTCTCCTTCTGGGAGCGAGATTAACTCTCTAATGAAGCTTGCAGACGGAGTGAGCCTGGTTCGAACCATCTTAGTCACCGATTGAGTCAGGATTAATACCTGAGTTGTGAAGTCCATGATGCCAATG
>JBHLOX010000073.1:0-13643 GCA_048940045.1 Promethearchaeota archaeon | reverse complement strand
GGACCAGAATAGGTGTCAGCATAGAATGTAGAACCATTTCTCAACATGTCTGCACTAGCAGAAAGTGCACTAGCATAGGCATCCTCTGTCGTCAAAGCTTCATCAACAGGCCACCAGACACGTTGAAGAACCTGAGCAAAGTCTATGGGTGGTTTGATGTTAAGACTCGCTCCACGTAAAAGAATTCCATAGAGATGGGTGTGAGCAGTGATTAGTCCAGGGATCACAACACATCTAGATGCGTCGATGACGGTATCAGCCGTGAATTTCGGTTCTCCTTCACTAATCTCAGCTATCCTTGGACCATTTACTGTAACATACCCCTTGGGGATTACTGTCCCTCTCTTGTCTCCTGTAACAATCATTGCGTTCTTAATCAGTAGCTCTTCACTCATTGCTCACTCCGCCAGGAGTGAAGTATCTACAGGCAACAAGATTAGTCTTTGCGTCAAGTTGAAACGACTACAGTTCTATGTCCACGTAGCTCACTGTGCCTTTACTTGAGCGATAGATGATTCCTTGTTTCTCAAGTTCACCCATTGCTTCATCGAACTCCTCTTCACTCATTCCCGACTCTTCAGCTTTTGTGAGTAAGTCATTCACTGGCACATCCTTACCCACCTGTTCTGACATTCGTTGTAGAAGAAGAAGGAATTTGCTAGTTGGAGGAATTGTTGAATCGAGAGGTAAGTCCTGTATATCAACCTGATGTACTTGAATGGGCTCTTCTGTTGATTTCTTTTGGGCACCTAAAAGAGCTCCGAGAAGGATAGATTTGTCCTTCTCCTCTAGAACCGCATCTCCTTCTGTTGATGAAGGAGTGGCAAGATCAGAAAGCGAGAGACCTACTGGTTCGGTTTCTGCTAGACTCTCTGGAACTGCCGACTCATCATCACTTGTGACTTTCGCCATGATCTCATGCATTGGGTCGACTTTCTCCATCTCTATACCTAACCATTCTGCATCTAAGTCCTTGTTGACGCGAGCAGCTTTGAGAAGTTGTGTTCTATATTGTTTCTCCAGTTTCTTTCTCTGTTCGGATATTGTTGAGTCAAGACATGATTTCGACCCGAGTAACAATAGAGTTCGTTCTGCTTGCCCCCTCACCCTAGTGTGAGTTTCTTTTACTAGGAAACTGAGTATCTTTGAAACTGCTGGGAACCTTGAATTCTGAATGTTGAGATTCTCAAGAAGCGCCTGCTTCACCTGCCAGTTAGAATCGCCAACCAACTCCATAATGAACCCTGAGGCTGTCTTGATACCAGCACTAGATATCGCAGATGCAATCTCGACTCTCTCTTGCCATTTACTACCACGGAGGAACACTGAGAGGTGATTGTATGTTGTCTGGTCCACAATTCCACAGATATATGGAAGCATTTCTCTTCTCTTCTTGGATGCGATTTCTGATAGGAGTTTAACAAGTCGTTTCCTAGTGGATTCGGGGAAGCCACTAATAGCTGGGACTGCTCCAAGTGTGACATCATCGATATTTTCTCTAATCTTTCGTGTCACCCATCTTCTACCTGGGTCCCCCAGAAACCTCATCAGTCCAAAGACTGTTGGTTGGTGCTCTTTGCCAAGATTCTCTAGTGCATTGATCCATCGTTTCTGCTCGATCGTTGACTCTGGTCCTCCAGTCTGGGTGAACGTTTCCTGAATGCCCTGGAACACTTGCTCTCTTTCTACGGGATTAAGGACCTTCAAAGATGCAAAGAATTCAGATGTATAAGGACCAAATGCATTCTTTCCAGCTACTGTAAATGCTGCTTGCTTCACATTTTGATCCGAAGCATCAAAAAGCTCCATCGCTTTTGGAAGAAGTGATCTGCTCGATTGATGTGATGCGAGTCTCCCCACGGCATCGTACATGGTGCCTGGGTCTGGTGAGTCTATATCATACGCAATCTTCTTGAGCTCTTTAAGCGCCTTCTTCTCTTGCGTTTGCAAGTTTAAAGCAGTCTTTTTCTTGCTCACTTCTTCTTTGCCCTCCTCTTCTTCCGCCCAGAGGGCTTCTTCGGTTTCTTCTTCTTTGATTTAGGTTTCTTCTCTATGAAGTCAGTCAAAGGTGGTTGTTCGATCTTTTTACGTGATCGTTTGCTCGGAACTGCTTTCTCTTTATCAACATCTAATATCGGGGTACCATTCAATGTGATTTGTTCTGTTGGCACTGGCTCAGGTAATGTTGAGGACAAATCAATCTCAAGTTCCACGAGGAAATGATCATACGCCTCTAGTATTTCTGGTATTCGAGAATCGCCTTTTTCGATTTCTGTTTCCATTATCCTCTGTTCTTTGAGAAACTGACTACCTAGGCGACTTTTCTCCAATGGTCTTAGATTAAGTACCTGCTTCTTCTTCTTGGGGACTTTTCTCATCTTCGGTTTAGCTTTCCTGAATGTTTCTACTTCAGCTTCCTCAATTTCGTCTATGAGAAAACCAAATCCATCCCGCTTGAGTGCGGATGGAACAAGATAGCGAGTTTTCCTCTTCTTTACTAAATTCTCTACATGTTCTATACATATGTTTCTTACCTTTCTTCGGCCTTCTTGCCATGAAGCTTCATTTGCTAAAATAGTGACAAACTCAGAGGTTGGAACATCTAAGGCTATGCTGAGAGATAAAATATCGAGCGCTCCAAAGACAGCATCACGCAACAGAATTAGGGTTTCCTGTATATCTCTTTTAGGATGTTCTCGAGTCCAGTTCTTCTCAAGATTTTTGTAGATTGAGTGCCAAGGATGAGCCTTCTTATCTGAGTAGTATCCCTTCATGAGATTAACAACTGCATCCATATCTCCACGTCTACTGAGCTCACAAATCTTGTGAACATACGCAAGACGTGTTGGTTTTGCAGAAGCACGTTTTCTACTCAGCCATTTCAGCCTCCAGACTCATCTCTCTGAATCCGTGATTGATATTTGCCTTTTGTGTTGTTGTATTGTTGAGAAAAAAAGAGAAGATGGGAACCGTCGAAGGACGGCTACCCATTGACTAGATTACTCGTTCTTACCACGTTTTGAAAAGACAACAGCAAGAATCAGAACCACACCAATTGCTCCACCAATGATGAGCAACAGAGTGGGATCAAATGGTATTGAAGGTCCTGGTGCAATATACTCTGTCACGTTAAGTGTAACCGAGTCTGACACGCTGTATCCTAGTCTGTCAAAGACCGTGAGTTCATACTCAGTGATGGAAATATTCACACCGTCTATATTGAATGTGAGTGGCACACCAGTCCATGAACCAGATTCCTCAATCGTTCCATTAACTCTGAATGTGTAACTCCATGGACCTGCATCGGCAGTTGGTGTCCAGGTGATCTCGTTCCCTGTTTCTGTTTCCATGTAGGTCACATCAGCAGGGCTATCGATTGTTGGTCGATCAAAGTACATGAATCCTATCTCGTTCTCCCATAATTCGTGGGCATCAGAGTAAGTCGAATCATCCACATCTCCAGTCAACTGATCGATTAGATACCCGTTCCAGAGCACATGTGCATTAAATCCCAAAACAATTGTAGCATTCCCTGGTTGATTTGTGTCTGTAAGCCCAGCAAGTGCTGTAGCATTAGCATATACAGTCATCAGGTCACCCTCCTCTCCAATATCATAACCTTGAGTGAAGTTCAATGCTCCGTAGTCACTCGGATAATTAAAGATTCCATGATTAGGTGACCAAATATAGAATGGTTGTGAATCAGGATAGTTTGCTGAATATCCAAATCCCACCTTTGAGTATAATGGATCAGATTGATAGACATGCATCATATGCCATGAAACTATCAGATCTCCTCCTGTATCCAAATACGATGAGAAGTCATCGAGATATGGATTGATACCCGGCCAGGCGGAGTCTATAATGACAAGACTCCAATCTTGACTGTGAAGAGAGAGGTTCAAGTAGAACTCTGTGTAGGTTAAATAGAATGGAATCTCAAGATCGTTCAAGGCATCAACAGCGGGTGCTTCATATGGATTTGAGAGATCATAGTTTTCAACATAGAATAGAACATCACCTTTCGCGGCAGATAACCAATTTGCAAAGTTGATCAATGCCTGTGCATTATCATATAGTCCAATCCTGCCATCTCGCATTACTGCTCCATCAGCGATCAGGATAACTCTACCACTACCATGTTGGTCACCACCAATCACTGGAACGCCTATAGCATCCTCCCAAATCGAGAATGCTGAACCAGCAGTACCTACTGCGCCAGGTGCAAGGCAACCCATAGTAGTAGTACCTTCATGAGTAACATGCACACCAGAAGGCACCAAGGCATTTTGTCCAGTAGCTGAATGATTCATTCCAATATCCATGTTAGAAAGCAGATAATTCATGTTTTGGTTATTTGAGAGTGTATGATCAGCAATTCCAAGGATTGATCCGCCTGCATTTACCCAATCGGTAACTGCGGCTACCTCAGCTGCTGTGAAGTTTTCACTTGGATCACATGCTATAAGGACATCATATCCCTGAAGGGCTTCAGTTGAGAGTGTACTTGGAGGATACAGTTTATCGAACGTGTAACTCCTGTTGACTAAGAAACCTCTCATATCAATCTGAGTTGTTGCGGCTTGAACATAGCTAATATCCCATGAATCCACACCATAGTATGGTAGATGCGTCAAATCATAGAGTATTCTGGCTTTAGGTCGTGGTGTTAACCAGTCAATTGAATCACCAACTACTGGTTCCATCCAGGTTTCAAAAGAACTGCAATTACCTGTAAGGAATACAATCTTACCTCCCCGGTCTGGGTTATCAAATCCAGCAATAGATGTCCATGTAGACTGGGTCTTATAGTATGCAAGGTCGAGATATGCACTACCCAACAGACTAGGCAAGGCGACTCCTTCAAGTATTGTATGATTTCCTACAAATGGATACAGAGTATCATCCTCCAAACTTTTCGTTACAGGATGTCTCGTAGTAGAGTTTATTCCATCATAGATATCGCCAACGACGGGGAAGGGAGAATAAGTCCACATACCTCCGAGATCTATAGGATAAAGACTGAACTGACCTTCAAGACTTGAATGAATAAGTCCTGCATAGAAACAGAATCCGATGCTTGCTTCAAAGCTCAAGACACCTCCTCCACCAAGCCAGTAGTTCTTTATGTGATTGACTATGCGCTCTCTTGGCAATTGATTTGGCAAGACAAAAGCATCATAATCCGCTACCGTTAGTTTGTGATCTAGAATGTCTTGAGTTGTCATTGCTGTGACTGCATACCCCGCAGATTCCAGCAGATCAATGACATTCTGATAATAATCAGTGTACACACCTCCAGTGGCATATGCTGGCAAAGTCAAGTTTGACTCCGCATATACCGCCACTCTTAGAGTTTCTTCAACAAATTGAGCAGGTAGAGAAGTATCTACCTTTTCTTGACTCAAAAGAGCAACATTTGGACTTGCGACCAGAGTTGGTACAAGTGCAAACATTGGGAGGATCATAATTGTTAGAATTAAGACGTGCTTTAATTGCGTCATAACCTACTCCTCAGCCATTCGCACACTCGAACTGTTATATATGATGTAGAAAATTAGACCAATGTTTTTACCTATTTTTCTTCTTTGAGCTTTTTCATCTCTTTCTCGACGCGTTCCTTCTCAACTAGTAAAGATCGACCCTCGGCGACAAGAGCATCCATTTCTTCCCTGTACTTCTTCTTATCAATGAACTTGCTCTTGAGTTGAGCCTCAAGGGTCTGACGTCTTTTCTTGATCTCACGAAGAGAGCTCTCAATGGAACGATGCCGAACCCTTAGCATCAAGAGGTTTCGACCGTCCAACTCCTTGATCTTGGCATCACTGAGCGTTGTACGAGATTTTCTCACGGTGGCAATGGACTCACCAAGTTCCTTCTTCGCAGGGCTGACTAAGACCTGAGGTGGTTTGAACTGAGGTTCTCTAGGTTCAACCTCGCTCGGAGGTGTTTTGACTGGATTGGATGTTCTATCCTTCTTGGATTGAGATGTCTTTGTTTCTTTTTTCGTAAGTTTGAGATTTCTACCCTCTTCTTTTGCCATCTTCTCCAGACTCTCTTTGTATCTCTTCAGTCTGTCTTCGGGCGAATGTTTGTATGGCAACTTGGTATCACTCAATCTAGACGCATTTTAACAGATGTACCGGTCCCATTGTACATCTACCCACGTGTCTTTTAATCATTATTTGGGTCAAATGCATTTGGATTCCTAGAAGAATGATCCTGGAGGTTCAGTCACTTTGGTTGGTCCCTTCTGCTTGGCGGTCTTCTTTGGGGAGAGTACTTCAACCAATTTGTAGTCTTTGGACCCCATACCAAGCTTCTCAGCATAATCGACTACTATGTATGGATTCTTCATCGGACCACTAATCCTCTGGAAAGGATGTAAACCTGGGTCGTTATGCAATCTGATGAAGGGTGGAACCATCCTCTCAATCAACTCTTGTTTTCCAATCAAATCAAGACTGGCCTGCTCTACAGCCACAATATCCCTGCATCCCAGGACACCAATATCGTTGAGAACTGCAGGTTGTCCTACGCCCCAACAATCACAGAAGGGGGTTATGTCGATGAGGAAACTCAGAAAGAACCGTTTATCCTCGTCGAATGTCTTGAGAATCTCGTTGGCGTTTATGGCCATTAGTTCCTGAAAGAGCGAGAAGTTCTCCTGCTTAACTTCTAGACAACCAACTCTTTCGTCAGCTATCAGACAGTCCAAGCACTGATGACACATGCTAAAGTTCAAGGTTAGCTTGTGTTTCTTCTCATCGTATCTAAGGCAGCCATCTTTGCATGACTTCACGAGTTTCTTGGCATGTGCTGGTGTGCACTTCTCAGCATCCCAATATGGAAGTGACTGCTCAACACTATGTATCTTATTCAATCGTGAAGGTCCATGATAGCCTCCTAGAGCAATGTTCTTGATAGCACCGCCGAAACCACAGGTGTTGTGTCCCTTGACATGCGTGAGGTCTATGAGAACATCTGCATCTACCAATACACCGCACATCTTGAGAGTATCGACATTGTGGAAGTTCACATCAAAATCATATGTGTAGCCATCTTTTACACCAGCAACAGGAATGATGGGACATCCACATGTTTCTTGAGTATATCCTCGCTCTACTGCATTATAGACTGCTGTTGGGGTATCAGTGATGAAAGGATAACCTCCCGCATCCTTGACAGCTTGGACAATTCTTCTAACAAAGAAAACTGGAACCGTCTGATATCCATCATGGTATCCAAGATGCATCTTGATAGCTACCTTGTCCTTCTTGTCAATTGTTTTGAAGTCCAGTTTTTTCACAACTTCATCTACCTTGGCTGCGAATGTCGCCCACCTTGCGATGTTTCCTGAAATCACAGAACCAAAGTATACCTTCGAGGGTTCTACGCTCATAACATAACAACTCCAAGTTATGTGTTAAAACGATTACTGATTGAACAATAAAGTGCAGAGAAAGGATGCAACAGAAGAAAGACCGCTAGGGATGGTTTGTAGAAGTAGGCTACATCCTTTCTCATGTTCCCGAAGCCGATAGTCGGCATTGCTCCCGTGGGAACCGCAGCACTACAAAGTCTATTCTGAATAAAAGGGAGCTGAACCACGTAATCCATGTGTCACATATGGCGAAGAATAGCGGATATCGAAATTGTACCAAACTTATGTTGTCATTGAGAGACCAAATGGTTTCCTGACTATGTTGCCCAGACCAAAAGCGACCAAGAGATAATAACCATAGAAACTGAGTCCAAAACCACCTGTAGTTGGGACGCCTATGAAATTCACTAGAAATGGTAGAGCCTTGTGAATATTGAATGGAATGATGGCGACAATACTGCCACCAAAGAATGCACTCAAAACGCCCCAGACTATAAGGACTGGGAGATAGTAGATGCACATTGGCTTCATTCGGGAGGCCATCATTGCACTCTGGATTCTCATTATTCTTCCCTGATCATCCATGACCTGTTGGAGTTCAATCGGGTCCATTGTCTTTCTTGCTTTCTTGAATCTCTCTTGCCACGCTTTGATCTCTTCCATATCCGCCTGCAACTTCTCCATATCTGTGAACCTTCGAGTTGCCCAGATTGACAAAAGTGCAATGCCTATCGCGACCAGTGTAGTGAGAATGGTTGAACCTGGCATTGTTGACAATACTTGTAGAAAATCACTCCAGAATTGCATTTTGCACTCGCCTTGCCTTTCGGTTCACTTTAAAGGCATTTTAAGGGTTGTCTTTGACTCCACAATAGGTCAATCAAACAAGTATCGCGGTACACTGTTCGTACAAATCGATATCTGCAACATCCTCATCAAACGACAATAGGTTTTAAATTCCACCAGTCTTTGTGTAGGTCAGATTAGTCTTTGTGAGTCCTAGCCCTCATCTCTTTCTTCATTTTCAATCAGAAAAGGATTAGAGAAACGTGGAAAAGATCCGACGATTTTGTTTATCTCATTTTTAGAATTCGCAAATTGAGCGGCGTATACTGACGGGGAAGCTCTCAATGTCATATCTTTGTCTGAAATTATGATTTGAAAAACGAACTATTGTCTTAGGAAAATATGTTTTACTTCGTCTCACTTTGGACTCATATGGGCTTGACGTCCACTCTGTACACGTTGAGATTTTAATAATGTAAACGTTAGAGAAACTTCCAAAACATAATTTTCTATGTTGATGTAAACGTTAAACTAATTCGCGCCATTCTATATGTGTGGAAGCTAGATAACATGGAATATAGCTCATTTGTTTTTAAATCACATTCAAAATAGCTAATTTATGCAGATTCTAACACGAATATTATCGATTTGTACAATATTTGGCAGCTTCCGCCGCATAGGATATGGCGCGAAAATATTACGTGTACCTATAGAAACCCTATTCCTTTATATTATGGTTAGCGTGTACTCTTTCTGTCTACCGCCGGGAGGGCTAAGACGCCATGATGATGTTCAGTAGAATGCTGAGAAGACAGGGTTTCTATCGTGTTAAGAACCAAGAGGACCCAGTGTATATGAAGCACGGGGTTGGGCTTGGTGGAATTTACGTGCGAATTGAACACAAGAAAGCGTTGATACAAGTCAGAGATCTTGGAATTGAAGAAGAGTTCACTAGGGTAAAGAAACTTGAGAACTTTATCAATGATCTTGAAGACCAGGCATACCGCGAAAAGTGTTTCATTGTTCATAGGATGCGTGGGACCGGATCCTAAACCTCCTCTCTCTCTCACACTGTGGGTCTGGTCAGTCCCCACCAGGCCCACTTCACCCTTCCTATTTTGATAGTGGTTCTTATACTGAAGCTCAGAATCCAATATGGGGTGGAATGTGACCGAGTCCATAGCTTCGTTTCTCACCTTCATCGACTTTGGCGATTCTTTAGCTGCCTTTTCATTTCTGGACAAGATACTGGCAAACAATCAGGTGGATGAATTCTCAGTAAAACTGGAGAGAGTCATTGAGTGGGACGGTAGATTTACCAAATATCAACTAAAACTTCGGGATATCATCGCAGAGTATCTTGGGTTTAGGGAGGTATACTTCGGTATACAGATTCCCTCGTATGAAATCTTCAGGATGGTGGCTGGAGCCAGTACTCAAGATGAGGCTAGAGCGCTGCTTTTTGACACCATCTTTGAGCAAGTGAAGAGTGGAGGGTCTCAAGTAGATCTCTCTCAGATTGAAATTGAGTCACTAAAGAATCCACCCTATGTTGTTCTTACACCGTTTATTTTGTCAGAGAGGGCCAAAGAATTCGAATCGTGCAAGATCTACTTTTCCGTCTATACTGACAGTGAGCACAAGAAGTATCGATTCTTCATTGCTGAACTCCTGAACACACACTATGGTCGGAAATTTGCCAATGCATTCAAGTTCGACTCTGAATATCCCATTATAGGGAAGGATGATTTCTCAAAGCTCAAGGAAATCCTCCAATCCTTCGGATATGATGTTGAGTCCAACATGGTCGAGGTATCCATGGAGGAGTGGCCTTATTTCATAGTAAGAAAGATGCGTTCTGCTGAGAAGGAATTCATGAGTTCAACCGAGTTGTGGTTGCTGTACCAGACATATACTGCGATGATTAGATTGGAATCCGATGACGCGAACATGGTCAGGGATGCGCTGAACAGAATAGATCTTTCGAAGACAAAGTTTTGCAGTAATGAATTGGTTTCTCTTGTTGCAACAGGATCACCCGAGCTACAACTACTAGCGATCGAGTTACTGGCAGGTTATCCTGATTTTTCGCAGATTGATTCTCTCTGTAGTCTTCTTCCTGAAACAGAGGGAGTAGTTAGGAATTTTCTCGTCAAAGCCATATCCACCATGGAATCCGCTAAGTTCTTCGTACCAAAGGATTTTCCTCCGACTCAAGTCAGGGAAATACCCACTCCCCATCCAAGAGACCCCGAGTTAGTTGAGAACTATATGGCCGCTTTGGACCAGCTCTCTCGCTCTTTCTCATCCGAAGCTCGAATCGATGCTGCAAGAGCTCTCTCGAAGATTCAGATAGCAGGTGTCGAGAGCCATCTCCAACGACTCATGCATGATGAAGATCCAAGAGTCCGACTGGCTGTTCTAGATGCCAGTAAGAACTTACGGAATGATCAGGCTGAGTGCATCATTCGTCAAGGTATTCTGGATGATGACTCCTTAGTTGAGAAAGAATCTCTTAGGTTATTTGAAGAAAGATGGCCCGATAGTTATTGGTAACCCCCTAGGGGGAAACGAGACCGCCAGTAGTTCTAGGCTAGTCTATGAATCAGCTTTGCTGTGTCAATAGGAGTATGTCGTAGATGTACCTTGTAGCCGCCTTGGAGAAAGTGGTGGTTTCTTCAATTAGGGGGTGGACGACTGCAGGTGTCGATGAATCATTGCCCTTCCTTTCTTTGTCAATAGTTGAATTCACTCTTTGATCCAGCGATCTCGTTTTGGTTTCACCTGTTGGTGATGGTGATAAAGAGCTCTTCAAGCCAGGTCCCAATGGTTCGAAGAGCTCGCTCCACGGTTTTGCGTTCCGTTCGAATTCGTGTCTGTCAGCTGCGTATCCGCGGTCCACATACATAATGGATGTACGTGAGGAGAGATTTCCATTGAAATATATGCGAGGATATGCCAACGCTTTCACCATTTTGCTTCACAACTTCCGCAGAAGTCGCAACTTCAAACACTCATATTGCAAATATCGCAATATCTGTACAGAATAATTGTCTATTTCGCAATATAAGGTATCTGATATAATCATCCATGCAATCAGGGATATCATCCATTTTCCAGTGGTAATTCTGAATCACTCACTTTTTCCGAATAAGGACCGCAACCATCAAGATACCAAGTATGCCCAAGCCTGTCAGTAAGCTCAAAATGACAGGACCTCCTAGTCCATTCGTAGTTGTAGGTGTTGTATCTGCAATTGAGAGGACCATGAGCTCTTGGTGACCTTCTATGACAAATAGACTTGAGCTAGTGTCAAAGGGTGTACCTTCGAGATATCCTCGCACTGAAAAAGTATACATTCTCACTTCTTGTGGTGTGAAGATTATTTTCAGAACATGAGGAGTTATGTTGACGAATATATCACTCATGAAAACAATTCCATTCAAAAGAACTTCCAGACCAAGAACATTATCCATAACATACCAAATCATTGTAGCATTTTGACCAACATAGACACTAGTATCGCTGGTTTCTGTTAAGTCTGGAAACCCCTCCGGAGGCAAGTTTCTGATTAGATCCTTCCCTTCGTCATAGTCCACCTGAACCTGCTCGGACGCACTGTTATCCATATCATCATAGAGAATAACAGTGACGTTGAAATTCTTGAGAAATGGGTTAATACTGTAGGTGTAGTTGAAGTTCTCTCCATTCCATTCAAACCTGTTTGCCAAGAAATTTCCTAGATAATGCTCCTGCCATGCTGGTTGGGTTTCGTTACTTAACATGGAACATTCACAGAATATGGTGACAGCATCATTACTACCGTCAGTGTAATTTGTAATCTCATAAGTGAGATTCTGGATAGATGGACCATCAATCTCTTGGGAAACCTTAGACTGCTTGATTAAGGTCGAACTGTTATACTTTGTTGGAATTCCTACTGCCAAGGAAGGTGTTAGTAAAAGGACTAACAAGATAAGCGGCATTGATCGTGACCCACAGAACATTCCCTTAACCCGAGTTGGATAATGGTTACTAGTTGGATATATCTATTCTGGGTTATGATTAGAAACAAACTAGCTGACCCACTATGTCTTCCGTCTTATTTTGGAGTACAAATAACTTGGTGCTGCCGCAAGGATGGCACTTCTTACTGTTCGGACACCTCCAAGCATTTCAGCAATCACCCGTGTGGATTTGTCTGAACTAAGGAAGGTTGACCCCATCGAACTAGACCCAGACTCAAGGAATCTCTTCTGCAACCAGAGACCCCACTTAAGATCTGAACCAAATGCCTTCATCCATAGTCGTTCGTATCGAGATAGTTTTTTGTCTGAGAACTCCTTCTTTTGTATGCACTCAGCTGCGACCTCAGCTGCTTTCTGACCACCCACCATGGAATAATGAATTCCCTCTCCCGTGATTGGAGAGCAATGACATGCAGCATCACCAGCAAGCAATATCCTCTTCCCATACGACTGGGTCACTATACCTGCCAGAGGCATCAGGGCAGCTTCTCGCTTCACAACCTTCGAATCAGCATTTGCCAATTCAGTAGCTGTTGGACTGGTGTTCTTCACAAGCTTGTCTAGATACTCAATAGTTTTCTTATCACTAGATCTGACCTTGTCTATGATGCCTCCAGTACCCAAAACGGTTTCATGTCCCCTGGGAAATGACCACGCATAACCCTTGGGCGAGAACTCACTACCATAATAGAAGTCATTGACTATGTCCAGAGCTCGTTTTGTCTTCATCTGGTACTGGACTGCGTAGCCAATCTGAGAGTTGGATGGTCTGTTTCTTACTGGTGTGAAACGAAGACTGACTGGATTCACTCCACTTGCATCTATGATGAGGTGTGTCGAGATCGTGCTGGTGACATTTTCCTTGGTGTACCGCAACTCAATACTTTCTCTCTTCGATGTGATTTGGCCACACTCAGTTTCAAGCCAAATCTCACCAACATCCTTGCCAATTTGATTGAGAAGTGCGATGCCTAAGTTCTCTCGATTAACATTTACCCCCACAGGGTCTTCAAAGTCTACACGAGTGATATCGAGGCCTGGAAACTTCATCCTGATTGACGTGACTTCATGTGCACCCGGTATCTCCTTCAGTCCAAACTCCTCTATCGCTCGGAAGGGTACATACCCACCACAAGCTTTGTACGCACCTGGCTTGTCTTCTCTTGAAATCAGCGTGTACTGCACATCAAGTTCTGAGAGCCTTCTTGCTGCTGTGAGTCCTGCAGGTCCTGCTCCAATGATCACAACGTCAGTATCCACATTCATTTTTCTGAAACTCTTGATGCGTAATGGTCCTAATAATCTTGGTCAAAACAGTGGTAAACGCTTGGTCTAAGGATTTTCACAAGAGAGAAATTTGCGTGTACTGACCCGATTCCATGGGTGGCTAAGGTGTACCCCCGGCCAGCTGGGGGTCGTCTTCTGGGCCAGTACACGCTTGCTCG
>JBHLOX010000072.1:0-13657 GCA_048940045.1 Promethearchaeota archaeon | reverse complement strand
AGGAGCGTCTGGGAAACTTGAACTCTTGGTGAGCTCAGTTACTGATGACAATATCGTTGGGTATGTTGAGAGTCTTGGTAGTGCCTCGATTGGAAACCTCGTGGGTCTCCCAGCAATAGGTGAAGCAAGTGAGATTAAGGGTATTCTTGAAGGAGGTCTCTCACATTACAAGCTTGGTGGTGTGATTGGTACCTCTGAGTTGAAGATTGGTTCACCTATCCACCTTGGAGATATTCCAGTAGGATCTGTTCGCAACACAATCCGTGGTGCAAGTGTTTTCAAACGGGGCCCATCGATAATTGCCTTCTTGAACAATACTGAGATTCGTGGATTGTCATGTTTCATTTACCCAAAACATTACACAAAGAAACAGACACCACAACTTATTCTCATCCCCAAGAAATACGGACAATTCAAGACACTCTTCAAAGAGGGAGATCTTTGTACACTGCAACTATCCTGCAGTATCAACATGGTTAAAGCAGAATAGGCAAAACATGAGGTGATTACCTTGGTCGAGAGAGTTCGTCTATCACTTGGAACAGCCATTCAAGTTGGGCTAGAATCAGGAGGTAAGGACACTGACTTTACAACCGCCTTTCTTATGACATATAGAGAGGGGGGATGCGAAGCTAACTGTGCTTTTTGCCCGCAGGCTCTGGAGAGTATTTCCGCATCAGATCGACTCTCACGAATCTCTTGGCCAGACTACGAGTTTAGAAAAGTGATTGAAACCTGGCCACCACCAGGTCTGTTCAGAAGAATCTGCATTCAGACAATCTGTTACCCTGAGGTCGTGGATGATGTTGTAGTGATTCTTGGCGAATTACGAAAGGTTTCGAACCTACCAATCTCTATCGCAATACATCCAATCTCTACAGATGAAATGATCAGAATGAAGGATGTCGGCGCATCAAATATTGGCATTGCACTTGATGCGGGTACACAAGAGATCTTTGAAGAGATTAAGGGTGAAAATCGGGGGGCTGCTTACCGATGGGAAACCCACCGTCAAGGGCTTCTTGATGCCCTCCAGATTTTTGGCAAAGGTCAAGTAACCACGCATCTCATTATTGGATTGGGAGAAACTGAGAAGGAAGCAGCAGAATTCATAATTGACATGTATAAGATGGGAGTTAGTGTTGGACTGTTCGCCTTTACAAACATCAAAGGCACACCTCTAGAAAAACGGTCGCCACCTGAACTCTCATCTTATCGCAGGATTCAGGTTGTTAGACATTTAGTGTTTCAAGGTCTAATCAAACCTGAGCAGATAAGAGAGAACACGGATGGTACGATATCACTAGATATCGATAGCAGTCAAATTCGAGAATCCTTATCATCTGGAGTGGCTTTTCAAGTGACTGGCTGCAAAGGCTGCAACCGTCCATTCTACAATGAGAGACCTCGTGGACCAATGTATAACTACCCAAGGCGGCTGAGTGAAGAAGAAGTCAGAAGAGCGATTGAAGAAGCAAACTTGGTGACTTGAATGGAAGAATTTCGATTCATTGACTTAGAGGTGCACACCGCGTTTGAGAACATGGCGATTGATGAGGCAGTTATGCTAGCCCTTCAGGAGCGCAAAGTCCCACCTACGCTCAGGCTATACCGTTGGAGTCCCTCTGCAGTTTCTATCGGAACATTTCAAGGGATGCGGGATGAAGTAGATGTGGACTTCTGTAAATCCCAAGGTATTGATTACATTCGACGCATCACTGGTGGTGGGGCTGTCTACCACGATTTCAATGGCGAAGTCACCTATAGCATCATATTACCGAGTAGCCACAGACTGGCTCCACCCGACATCATTGAATCATATCGTCTGCTGTGCGGAGGGATTGTGAAATCTTTGGAGTACTTGGGGATTGAAGGCGAGTTCAAACCGATCAATGACGTTGATGTAGGAGGAAAGAAGGTTTCTGGGAATGCAATGACGCGACGACATGGTTGTGTCCTACAGCATGGAACTACATTGCTTGATCTAGATGTCAGCTTGATGTTCACGATCCTCAAGGTCCCACAAGAGAAAATCTCTGACAAGATGATTGCCGATGTCAAGGAACGTGTCACTTCTATACGAGATATTCTTGGCAGGAAGGTAGAAATTAGTGAACTTCAGGAGGCACTCAAAAGAGGGTTCTCAGATGCACTAGAAATTGAACTGATCCCTGAGAAATTGAGTGACGAAGAAATAGACAAAGCAAAACAACTTGCAAAGGAAAAATACTCTTCTGAGGAGTGGAATTTCTTGAGGTGAAACCCATGCGTGAATCTAGTTTCAAGGTCCCAGAAGGAAAGCTTATCAAAGTCAAACTTTGGGTTTCATCAGGAGAGATATCGGAGATTAAGATACTGGGAGACTTTTTCCTTCATCCTGAAGAAACCCTGCTTCAGCTTGAGGACTCACTTATTGGTCTAACAGCTGATATAACGACGATCGAAAAGACAATTGTTAATGCTTTGAAAGATTCTACACTTATTGGAGCAACAGCTGCTGATATAGCAAAGACGATCATGATGGCGTGGGATTCACTATAACTACTTGACTGCCTCAATCGAGATTCGGAGACGCATTCGACCGACCTCAGTGATATTCTCAACCTTGATGTATGATTTCTTCAATTTCATCTCAAACTTGTCTTGAATTCCCAAGTATACTTGCACGAGTTCTTCAATTGGGGGCTCGGGAACAAGGTCTTTCGGACTCTGCGGTTTGATTGCAATCTCTCTATCACTTGCACCTTGAACATTCCAGATTGTGTTCACGATATTGTCAGCTCTCTGTCTGTCATCAGGTGGTGTGATTGCGGCGATGAAACTTTTTGCTAGGTCTTTACCAAAAGGACTTACGGTCATTGGACTCCCGATCCAATCCCTGTCAAGATATAAGGCTCCCTCATGCACCTTCTGAAATCGGTCAATCTTCATTATTACATCTATGAACTCCTGGAAACCACCTGGCTTAAGATGAATCTCTTGCATTCCATCAGCAAGAGGTTTCCTTCCGGTTTCTGTGAAGTTGAAGAATGAGAATAGCTCAGTTTCCCGGAGCTCTTCATAGCTCATCAAAATAGTTCCTCCTAAGGGGTTTACGCATACAACACTTCGACACTTTACCCTTTCTCTATATAGTCTTCTCGAAATTACATTATCGACCTGAATTGTTCAGTCGTTTTGTCTGAAGGTATTGAACTGCGCCTACACTGATGGCTAGAAGAATCAATCCTACCCAGTCTATAGGTTCCGGATACTCTGCTAGGAAGATGAATGATAGGATGACAATCTGAGGCATCATCGTGCTATTGATGAGTGCCATGTCAACTGCCCTCAGTACCCTCATTGCTCGATTCCAGAGGGTAAATGCGAGCGCTGTGTTCATTACAGCTAACCATAGGATATAGAACCAAGATGTGAATGAAAGTGGAGATATGGGTTCGGTGGTCAATCCAAATAACATGAGGAAGACTGATCCAATCGACATCATCACTCCAGTGACAACTAATGATGGTGTGTCTTTTGCACGATTAATCGCCCGACCTATCAAAGCAGACGCTGAGTTTGCTAGAAGACTGATCAATCCAATAATGAGTCCTAGGATTGAAACTCCAACAAAATCTAGTGGATAGAAATACAGAAACACTCCAAAGATACCGGTAATCACAAGAACCGTTTCCATCATCGTTGGTTTCTCTCCCAACATAGGTATTGCTGATAATAGTACAATGATTGGAGTCAGGTTGAGAAGTAGGGAGAATGTGATTGCTGGAAGATAAAATAATCCCAGGAATTGTGTTCCCTGAGTTGCAGTTATGTAGATACACCCGTAGAGAAACAGCATTCCCCACCATCTTCTTGACCTACCCGAGAAAGATGAGCGCATTTTCGGTTGTGCTAGAATTAGCATCAGTAGGGTCAATGAAGCAATAGTGTATCTGAGACCTGCGAATGTCAAAGGTGGAATATCTTCAAGGCCAAATTTGATGATAACGAAAGAGGAGGACCAAAGCACTGTTACAAATAACGCCTCAACAACAGCAATTATGCGTGTCCGTTGGAAGTCCTCTGAAGTTCTACCGTTAATTTCATTCAAGAGATCCATTCTCCCTGTCAAAACGGAAGATTAAACTATCAATAGATGTTATGCCGTCGTGCGACGGGTGTTTATAAATATGATAGAGGCTAAGCTAGAGATCACTGCTGAGGGATATTACTCATGCGACCTTACGAGAAATATCCCGGTAAGAGTAGACCTTATCTCCCTCAATGGACCTCTTGGGTTTGGTATCATTCAGAGCTTGACAGGAGATGAGAAGCCACTTATTGACTATGTGAAAGCGCTGAAAAAATCAGCGAGCATAGTTGAGGTTAGAGTGACTCATGAAACACGAGTACAATACTGGACGGAGGTCACTCATAAGTTAAAGACAAAATCAATTCACGAAACCATTCTTGAAAGCGGGTGCATGTCTAGACTTCCAATAGTCATCGAGGGAGGAACCCAAATCCACCATCTTCTTGCTCCAGATTCGAGTGCGTTTCGCTTGGCCTTCGATAGGCTTCGTTCAAGATTTGCTAAAGTTCGTATTCTTAATGTCCATCGCTCACCAAGAGGTTCTCTTGGTCCAGGTTTAACAAATAAACAGATGGATGCAATCAAGTTAGCAATTTCAAATGGATATTATGATATGCCTAGAAGAAGCGAGATCGAGAAACTTGCCAAAAAGTTGAAGATCAAACGCGTAGCCATGCAAGAAAGACTACGTCGAGCAGAGAGAACAATAATGCATCAATTTGCTGAAGAGTATCTCTGACAATGATGGACAACAGTGAAATAGCGTTGTGCTATTCGTACAATGATTGCGATGGTGGATCCAGAGTATTTACGAGACAATAAAGTTCAGAAGATTGACTCAGACATTCGTAAGTTTGAGTTAGAACTTCAAAAGGCAAAGTTGGAACTTGAGGGTTTGGACAGGCGACTAGATGGAGAGATTGAGAGTTATCGATCAGTTGCTAAGTCAAGGCGGGACGCCTACGAGGAGCTTCTCGGACGCTCTCGCCAGGCGGAGCAAGAATGGAAAAAAGCGGACAAAGATTACAAAGACGCCAAGAAACGAAAGGACCAGGCCCGTTCAAACCTAGAGAAAACAGTTGATACCCTCAAGAAGAGAATAAAGAATGCTGAGAAAACGAAATACAAACGGTTTCAAGAGTTAGACAAGGAAAAAGACAAACATCGATAGAACTAAGAATCATCGGAGGAGAGGAAACTGAACGCATATTTCACAATCGTTCTACTTGGTTTTGTATTGTTCTTCGTTGTCTGGGGACTAGGTTGGATTCTTGAGAGCTTATCCCACCGATTGCTTCGAACTACACAAGACCCTGGGTCACGATCATGGTATATGCTGGTGGGACCAGGGGTTGCCCTTCATGAGTCATCTCATGCATTGGGTTGTGTCTTCACTAGAACCAAGATTGTTGAGTTTAAGCCGATTAATGTTGAGAAGCAGGGAGACCAGATACTCCTGGGCTATGTAAAATACATGAAACCACAGAGCAGATTCAAGAACGCTATCATCAATCTTGCTCCAGTTGCAGTTTCACTCGTACTACTCATTCTGTTTGCCTTTGGCGCTACGTATCTTGTTCCAGACAGACCAGGACTAGGCACCGATGCTTTAGAACTACTGAGTGAGCTCATCAATCTAAAATCGAATCCTACTCTGCTTTCTGATTGGATGTATCCATTGACAGCAATTGGAGGCTTTGTCTATACATTTCTCTACACATTTGCTCAACTCACAGTTATCAACCCAGTCTTTTGGATTGTAGCATTTCTTGCAATGACAATCATGTTTTCCAATGCTCCCTCTAGTGTTGATATCGAGAATGCATCAGCTGGACTTAAGGTGATAATTGTTTTTGATATCATATGGCTAGTAATCTCCTATTTCCTACCTCAGGCTGGTTGGTTACTATACGGTCTATTTGAAACTCTTGCAGTCTTATTCTCACTCGCGCTTGCATTTGCCGCTGTAGGATATGGATTTTTTATCCTTGTAGCAGCCATGTCCAAGCTGAGGTCACCATTTCAGATACTACCCTTCTTCGGTTGTATTCTGACTGGGGCGGTATTCTACATAATGGGTCCATCTTTCGAAGCTGTTGTGTCTTCTGCGATGCAAACCATAATCTCCGTGGGAGTATTTGTTGTCATTGCAGGACTATTGCTGATGATAAAATCTCTTAGAAAGTGAACGTAATACCTAGTGTCTTATTCGAACATTGGAAGCTCTCTTCAGGGCCTGGCTATGGCAAAGATAAACTTGATTCGGAGACCTTCCCTCATCAGTCCTAGACACCTTCTAGGATACATATTCTTCACAGAGATGCAGGTAGAACAAGCTTCCAAGATTCTCAATACTATCATGAAAAAAGACGGCGTCGTGAAGGACTCTGACTGGAAGATCTTTGTTCTATCAAGTAGAGGTCTCTATGTCAAGGTTATGCGTAAGCTACGTGATGTGGGGCTTGTAGAAAAGAGAATGGGTGAGTTTCGACTAACTGAGGACTTCTCAAGAGCTATGGCAAAACTGGCTGAGTACTGGTCTCAGATAGTTAAGTCCTATAATGAGGGTGACCGATCTTTCAAGTTTTGAAACTACTTCTTATCGACCTTCACTTCGCCTTCCTTGATATCCATCCTACTTAATGTCGATTTCACCGTTTCACCCTTGATTTCCAGCACACCGAGCTTGTCAAGCTCTCTTGCCCATTTTGTAGCCTGACCCTTTGGAACACCAAGAGACTTACCGAGTTCAGTGAATGTGATAGACCCAACTTCATCCACAAGAAGTAGGACCTTGGTGTTACCTTCCATTCCAAGTACCTTGATGTAACGCTGAGTTCTCTCATCAGCGAGATCTCTCTGCTGGAGAGCCATATCACGTTCGACTTCCATCAGTTGTGCAGCCTTCTCAAAGCCTTCCTTCTGCATTTCTTCAATCTTGATTTGTTCTTGAGCTTGCTTGACCTCTCGTTCGAGTGAGTGGATCTTCTCATCCATCTCCTTGACTTCAGCAAAACGGTCTTGCATGCTTCCAATTTCCGCGAGTCTCTCAGCAGCCTCTTTTTCAGCAGCAGTCTTTTCCATCTTGAGATCCTCAATTTGTGTTTCCAACTGCTTAATTGACCCAGCGGCTGTATCTCCTTCCTTGCGTTTCTCTTCTAATGTAGTTTCGAGAAGATCAATCTTAGATTTTAGTGCCGCAATTTCTGCCTCTGTCTTTTCAGTCTGTGGTTTTGCGAGAGCTGCTTCTTCTTTGTAGACTTCTATCTGACTCATCGCTTCGGTGAGTTTGTTTGAAAGCTCTTCTACTTCCTTCCTGGCATCTTCAATGCTCTGGGTTCTTTTCTCCACGAGAGCATCCTTTAGGAGAATGTCGTCTTTGAGGTCCTTAACCTCTTCCTCTAAGGATTCAATGCGTCTCTCATACTCTTCTTTGGCCATTCCCATGACCATTCCTGTGTCGACCTTAGACTGGAGATTCCTGACTTCTAATTCGAGCTTTGTAATCTCCGCCTGTTTCTCAGCTATTTCTGTTCTCTGAGCAACAGTTTCTTCTTCCAAGCTTGTCATGAAGGATCTCACAATGTCCTGTTGCTCAACTATCGTTCTTCGTAAATCGACCTCTGACTCTCTGACACGAAGAGCAAACTCCTTGAATCGCTCCTGTGTTTGTTCCACAATCTTGTCCACTAGATCTTTCTCAAGTGCAGAGAATTCAGAATCCACGATGTCAACAAACATCGACTCGATGAATTGCTTGTAGAATTTCATTCGTAGACGTTCAACCATCTCTTCAGAAATTCGGGATTTCAAATCAACTACATTCCCTCTGAATGCAAGAAGTTGCGCTGCGAAAACTCCAACCACTCCGCGCTGCAATGAGGATATGTCTGCTCGTAGTGTTTCTAATTTTCTGAGAAGAGCATCAAACCCAGCAACAGCATCTTCGTCACCGGTTATTTCCCGAGGGGCTGAAGTTTCAAGATGATCTACAAAGTCTAATGCAAGCGCTGCAGCGGAAATCAGGTCTTCACCGTCTTTTACAGGCATTACTGTTTCGCCAGACTCATCCACACCTTCTGCTAATCTCTCAATTTCCGCATCAGAGAGGACAGCTCCCTTAAGAGCCTCATCAAGTGCGTCTCTTTCCTTATCGGTGAGTTTTTTTCCTGACATTGTGTTTTCCCCTGCAACCAAGGTAATTGTGTACTGCGCTTCGCTCTGTATAAGGTTTGCGAGAAATTATGTCTGTTTGTACTATCTCTCACCTATGATTCTATCCTTGATGTATTATTTCCTGATAAATACCAAGAAAGTATAGTGTCCTAGACGACTCATCGTCTGTGGCTCCGTAAACTTGTCTAAGGCTTTAGTGGAACCATCTGCAAGGTGAATATCCCACCCTTCAAGATACTGAAAACCAAATGACTCGAGTATTTTCACATTGTCTACAATATACAATGAACAAGGCATTGTTACAACGAGAAGAGCGCCTTTCTTGAGTACCTTGTGGACCTTTTGAAGACTGACTGCCACATCACTATATTCTTTGTAGTATTCATAGAGGTATCCAACAATGTCGTTGTTTAGTATTCCAAGATCGAATGTTCCCTCTGGGATGAACTGCTTTTCTATTAGATGCTGATCAAGTTGATTCTTGATGCTCAGATTACTCTCAAGATGTTTGATTAAATCAGGTCGGAAACGAGCCTCCTCATCCATTGTTTCCAGCTTAGTATGCACAACTCTCACATTTTCTAGAAGATTCGACTCCTCGAGCTTTCCTAAAAGACTGTCAAGTCGTAATGCATGCAGATCTGTACAATATACAACAATTTGTTTAGTAATAGATGAGCTGAGTTCAGGCAACACCTTCAGGAAAAAGGAAGGAACACGATCATGTTCCCCAGATGCAAAGTCAGCTACGAGCAACTCCGTTGATGCATATGAAGACACAAAATCGAGGAAAGCCTGACTCTTGGTTATCCAAGCGATTGGATAGATTTTGTAAATGTCTTCTATCATCGGAACTCTCTCAATGCTACCTTGTATTTGTCAGCCTGTATTCGAGAACAGAAAGACCTTATCAGGGCTACTACATCTGCCTTCCCATGGTTTCAAGACAATTTCCTCTCAAAGGCAAGCTTGTGGGAATCATTGGATTCAATGCACGACCGATTGCTTGCTCTGCGAAAAAGACTGGGGCAGAAGTCTTTGTTTCAGATTATTGGGGAGATGATGACCTCACAGCATGCTGTGATGATTGGGTAGCAATCTTGACCCCTACTCCAGGAAACCGTCAAAGACAGCCGTTGAATGTTCCAATCTACGAGGGTCTTGTTGATAATCTGATGCATCTTACAAAGGAACGTGAGTTGGACTATGTCATAGTGGGAAGTGGGTTTGATGACCATACTGAAGCCCTTGAGCCGTTACACGAGGAAGACCTACTCACCGGATGCTCACCAGATCAGATGAAAAAAGCACGTGACTTTCCTGTTCTATCCAAGATTGCCAAATCTCTTGGTGTTCAAACACCTAGACGTATGATAGCCAAAACACCCTTTGAAGCGATTGAAAATTCAGAGGGGCTCCACATCCCCTATTTGGTACGACCCACTCATTCAGGGGGAGGTAGTGGTTTACGATTGGCTAGGAGTTCACCCGATGTAATCAGGTATTTTGGAGCCCCCGAGGATGGTCAGTATGAGCCACGCGTTGTTCAAGAGTATATTAATGGAACCGATGTCAGCTGTAGTGTTCTCGCAGCAGGAAACCTAGCTCTAACAGTTTCCGTTCAAGGACAACTTATTGGGATGCCATCAGCAGGTCGGAACTGTGACTTTGCTTATTGTGGAAACTACTATCCAAGTGGTCTATCTGCGGAAACTGTGACTCGAATTGCAAAGGTTTCAGAAACCATCAGTACGAAGCTGAAACTGCACGGATCAGTTGGTTTGGACTTCGTAGTAGATCAATCAGAACAAATCTGGTTAATGGAGGTCAATCCGAGAATTCAAGGTACTCTCGAGTTGATAGAAACTGCTGGAGGTTTCTCAGTAACAAATCTACATATTCTTGCTTCTCAGGAAATACTTCCTGAGAAGATTCCTGAAATCAACCCAGGAGTGAAAATGATTGTTTATTCCAGATGTGATGGTTCAGTTCCAGACTTGGCTCAGTATCCAAACACAGTTGACAGAACTCCGCAAGGAGTGATGGTTAATATGCGAGACCCTATTTGTACTATTATTGAAGTTGGAGCCTCAATGAAGGAGTGCTACAGAAAGGCTTGTGAAACAGCGTTGGCCATTCAGAGGAGCGTTAGGAGTAAAACCCATTAGAACCTCTGACTCTATGGCATCCATGGAAGGATGGGCGCAAAGATGGATGAGTTGGAGTTTTCTGACGATATCTATAATCTTGCATGCTATATTCATCTCATCACTATGGACTGGGATATTAAATCCCCTTTTTCATGACACAGAGTACTTGTTAGGTCAGGGGGCCGACTTCTTTGCGTTTTATCAAGCTGGAAACAATATCTTGAATGGTCTGTCTTGCTATGAGATACCTACCTCACTGAGTGTTCCCTATCTTTATCCCTACAGATACCTCCCCTACTTTGCCTACTCATTTGGGGCGATTCTAAATCTAGCGTCCTCTATTGTTTCTTATTGGGTCTGGATTGGAATTGTCGTTATCTCATTATGGTTGGCAGTCTTGCGAACTAGGTCACTCTCCAAAGCACTGAATCGACCAAACTGGGAAGGACGCATCGCAATGGGTATGTGGCTTGTTTTCTCCCCAATATACATCGAACTCTATCTAGGTCAAGTCACCCTCTTCGCTGGTATCTTGTTGTTTTTTGCATTGACCAACCCTTCTCTTGTTAACCGGCAGAAAACGAAATGGACCATGACAGTCATCTGGATTACTAGCGGGCTTACAAAATTGATTCCCTATTTCATTGCACCTGTACTTGCAGGAGCAGGAAGAGTTCGATCTGTCGTGGTTGCAGTTATAGTTACGGTGCTGGCTATTGTCGCGGTACCGGCAGGTTTGGAGTCTCTCCGATTCTTTCTAGATTTCAACACTGCTCGAAACTACTTCATTGCACCCTATCCAGGAAGTCACTCATTAAAAATGCTAATTCTCTATTTACTTGGAGAGCCTAGTGGTGATTTTAGAGGCATTACTAGCCTACTCATCGTGATCTTCTTGGTCTTAGCAAGTGTTACCACCTTTTACTCTCGGGATGTATGGTCATGCTCTGGGTTGTTCCTAACAACATATTTCTTCATAATGACAGATGTCTGGGAACATCACTATACCATTATCCTACCATTTTTGGTGCTAGCTTGGATTCGGGGTCGACCTGAGGATAGTAAACGGTGGGTGCCGGTTGTACTGATCATATTGATGAGTTTGCCAATGATGCCAATCATCGCGTTTCTTTCTGGTATGGGTCCTGGTGTTCATCCACTATCCTGGGGTCAAATGTGGCAAATCATATACCATAGCTCGAAAGTGGTCCCAGCACTCATCTTCTACGGATGGCTTACAGTGACAGCTATTCGTTCTCCAAGGAATAATGTCTTGGACACACTTCGGAATGCGTGGGAAGGTTTGATCAAGGGGAGTTACCCTTCAATGGAAGCTGGTATTCTGGTAGACTATGAACATGACGATCTTTCAGATACCTAAGATGATGCGTCGTTTCTATAAGAGCTATCCTCGATTCTTCTAATACTCAGCTCAAATTCAGTTTTGATTCCGAATCTTTCAGCAAATCCAAGTATGTATCTCTGTCTCCTACCTTCTGTTGCACCTACAAGTATTATTGCTGGAATCACCCACAATGTGACGATAATTGGTAAGATATACAGGAAGAGAACTGCTGACCAATGCACCAGACTACCATATGTATCAAGAAAGTCGAAAGTGAACTGATACAATGAGATGATAACACCTATTCCTGCGTAGCCTTTCAAGAGGGCTAAAAACCACTTGCCCGTAGCTTGAAGTTCAGCTGTGCCATATTTACTCACCAACACAATCCCTGACTCATCGATTATCCAAGCAGCAGAAAAGAGGGCAAATGCTGGTGCTTGTAGCAATCCACCCAAAACAAACAATAGGAAGATGATGCTGTTCCATTGGAGATAATAATCTTCGAATAGTGGGAGATTCATGATTGTTGGCTCGAATATCAGAAAGAGTGTAAAATTCATCGCCATCAAAGCTGGGAAGAATCCCATAAGCATTCCATGTGACTTTTCCATTGTATCTGGATCTTGAATAGCAAATAGGTGATTTCGCCCCATGTACTTCTTGTAGATCCAAAGGAAAAGTGGTGCAAGGGCAAAACCAATCAGGGTTCCAATAACAGCGGATACAGGATATAGTAGAATCACCCAGCCGGCGTTACTTGTCACACTGAACAGAATTACCATAGGTATAATCACTAATAGTGATACGATGATTGGTCTTGTATAATTCACTTTAAGCACCCACAACCAACTTTGAAACTTGCACTTCTCAGTAGCACCTTATATTTGTGCTGAACCAGTTTGATGTTAATTCCCATAATGCCACGGCTATGGTGTTCTGAGTCAACACAGCTGGATGCCTTAGAATCGCTAAAATTCCACAGAATTTAGGAAACCATATCCTTCAAAAATCTGTCCTGATTTCTCCTCGACTCATAATAAGAAGGTCTTGGTGGACCCACATTCAGGGTAATATGCTAGGTGCCGATTCTCAAAGTGAGTTATTAAGGACACATACTCAGCTATTACTCTTCTTCTAATTCATTTTTAATCCTGAATTCTGCTTTTCGACTGACGAACTAGTCTCTCTTTCTGAATCCTCTAGTTCTTGGAATTGTGCTGGTATTAATGTTGGAACTTCCTTTCTTGCAAGGTTCTTTCCATATCTGATGAATGCAATGATGACAACAAGGTATGCTATTGCACAAAATATGATCAGACTGATCGCTGCATTTTCCAAAGACGTAGAGTATGATATTGCAAAAGTTCCGAGGGTATTGAAAGTTGCATGGGAAAGGGCTGGGAGGAGAACACTGTCCGTATTATTGAACATCCAAGCGTAGATGAACGAGATGGCGATATAAAAGGCTAAGAAGAACCAGATATCACTGCCAAATGCGCCACTCCAAGTGAAGACAAGATATAATGGAAGATGCCAGATCCAGCCCAATAGAGCCTTTATCAGAGTTGCAGGAATAACAGGTAGCTGCTGCTGCAATCTGAGTTGAGCAAAACCAGTCCACCCTACTTCTTCTTGGCCTCCCGATGGGACAAGTTCCTCCACAAATTTCACGAGGATTACTAGAACTGAAACTCTCTCAAAGTCTGAAATAAACGTACCTCCAAGAAACCAGACATTCAGATAGAAGGTGCCGTACTTGATGAGAGTTGGCACACCAAAAGCAATAACATACCATGGAATTGCTACTCGCCAGTTGAAGATCTTCTTCAATAACCCTCTTGTACCAGCTTTTCCATAATTCACTCTATAGACGATGAACGCTGAGAGGAGAGGTCCCCATGCTGCCCC
>JBHLOX010000229.1:0-3365 GCA_048940045.1 Promethearchaeota archaeon | reverse complement strand
TCCAGTAACAAGCAGAATTTGACCACCAGGATGTCTATGCCAATCGGTTCTTGCACCTGGTGGAAAAGTCACATTAAATACTCGACAATTGAAGATGTCGTCATCAGGAACCAACGTTTCAACCCATGCTGTCCCTGTAAAATTACCGTCTGCGATTTTGTTACCTTTCGGGAAAATCACGCTTTCACCTAAGTCACTTGACTTGTTCATTTATTATCCTCCTGTACTTGGGACCAGTTTACTCATATGCCATCTCAAAGATTTTCAGATCTATCGTTTCTTTGATTTTGCACAATGCACCCATATTCCACAATTCAGTTGCTTTTTGTGCCAAAATAAATTCTGGTGTGAAAGAAGCATGGCTAGAAACAACCAATATGCTTCTCAAAGAGGCGTTTTTTGGAGAGTTCAACTAGTTTTTTGAAATGACATTACAAAAGAACTCCAGATATTTTTCAGTCTGAGATATTCTCTATCTCGTGCCATCATTACATCCCTCATCAGTCGGGATGCATCTTCCTGTTGGTGTGTTGACAAACTGTTCCAAAACTCCTCATTAGTGATTCTAATTTCCGCACTGATTTGATTCTCTCGATCAATTAACTTTTCAAGCAAATCCTGTGCATGAGCTATTTCTGTTTCAGGAATACTGATCCCATATGCTTCAAGACTCAATATCATGCTGCGGAGTCGATCCTTAGCAAAATTCCGTATTCCACCATTTGTCTTTATCATGTCTGCAATTCCAAGACGATATTCTCTTGCTGTTGCGCGATAGTAACGTTGAACAATTCCAGTTGTAGTCTTTTCAGTCCGAACCTGCTGAACCAATCCCACACTCTTTAGCCGTTCAATGTGACGCAATATGTTTCCTGGATTCTTCCCGATGGCATCTGCGAGCTGTTTAACAGTCATCTCTTCATTGACAAGGTATTTGAAAACAATCAGTGCACGTACCTTATCAAAGAGAACTTTGATTGTGCTTGGATCAGCAATGATCTCTAGATCTTTCATGTGATGAGATGTATTAGCTGGATTCATTCTACTGTGACCCCTCCGTGTGGATTTCTTGTACTTCTTTCACATTCGGATCTGAAATTATCAGATATGTTCTCGATGCAGAGAGTACATAGACTGGCAATAGTATCAGGCCTATCAAAAGACCTGATACAAGTAGGTAGACATCGTATACTGGACCTGTTAGGACAATGAAATCAGCAAGCTCTTGGGCAATCATGGGTCCGAGTAATAATAGACCCAAAGATGAGAACGTGATCCAGATTGAGAATACAGCACCGAAATTTCCCAAAGCTAGTTTCACCGAGTTTTTGACGGACGAAGAAAGAGACATGCCATCAACTATCGAGGGAAAGACCATTGATAACATCCCAGAACTGAACAGGAACCATACAATGGCTATGATGATTAGAATCGTAAATGTTGTACTATCCACTGCCTGGTTTCTGAAATACCATGTTGCGAGAATGTACTCAAGCCCGATTGGACCAATTATGAAGAGAAACTGTATAATTCCTCCAGTAGCCAAGCGAGTGAATTTCTGTCGATACCAGAGCAATGCTTCCTCAGCAGTTGCAGATCCACCCTCAATAATCTCCTGCCCTATCCCAAATAGTGTACCGAGAGCGATTAGGAACGGAGCGAATAATGCAGAACCTGCAAACAGAACAATACCGACAGCTTCGACATCGTTTACTCCAGACAACGCATCTCCGATAAAATCGAAGATATCGAATATTTCATCAAAAGGACCATAGAAAATCGAAATGGGTATACTTCCAATAAAAACTATCAATAGAAACAGGCTTATGGTAATCACAAAGACACCTAATATCGCTAGGAAGAGAGAAAGATAGTATGTTCTTGTGAAGCGAAAACTAAGTCTGATCGTTTCAACATAGTCTCGTAGACTCCACCTGCCCATTCCTCTCACATCCTTTGTTTTTTTCTTGCAACTGTGAAGATGCTACTAAGTCCTACGATTGCTATAATCGCGAGTGAGAAGACAATCAAGTCTGGGGCTGGTTGATCTTCTATATGTCCCTCTTTGATTGAGATGTCCAGACTCTCTGACGGTATCGCATCAAGTTCGAATACATCCTCAAAATCCGTTGGTGTTTCATCTGACATAAGAGTCGTAATCATGTACACTTCTTCAGCACCATTGCTTTGAACATACTTGGTGATTGCTTCAGATGCTGAGTGGAATTGAGATTGTGAAACATGCCACCCAGTAGAGTTACTCACGGCTATAATTACCCCCAAGGCATATGGATATGGATTGTCAATAGTGATTGTGAAGTTGTCAGGTGGTGTTATCAATCTGTACACATTGAAACCATAGTGATAATGCTTAACTTCCTCCCGTATGATTGGATAGATATTCAGTAGGTTGGTGTAACTTTGGATTGTGTAGTTACATGACTCGAAACCATAGATACCATTCTCAATCTCAACATCATCCAAGACGCATGCTGTAATGAAGTCAAGATAAACATCATTGAACGTGAGATTATATCCTGCATCAGCAAGAGCAATCTCAACAGCGGCTGGACCATCCTCACGGATGCTCACAAGATTTCTCACAGTACTTATGCCAAATCTTTCAGCAAGGTAAGTCACGAAGAGATATGCCTGACCGTAGCTTGCATCCCAATATCGACTGTAGAACCTGTTGAAATGGAGTAGGGACACTTCTGGATGATACGTGTAAGTTGTTGTGACTGCATCTGTAATGTAGTACCAATATCCTGTGTAATCTATTGCGAGATTTGCCAACCCTTCCATCAGGAAGTCTGCTTCATCCGTTTCATAGTTATCCCAAATTAAGTGATTGAACTCATGTATAGTAATAAGCACAGTTTCGTTCAGGTCTCTTTCAGATTCGATGTAAATCATCTCCCTTCTATTAGAGATTGGAAAAGGACATTCATCCCACGGAACATGAAATCCCAAGTACGCATTCCCCATATGACGTACTAATGGCGCGAGGAATAGCGTCACTCTTGAGTCCCCATCAATATCTCCAAGATGACCATCCGGGCTTCCAGCAAGATCTACTGCCTTAGGATAAATCACATCATCAAAATACTGCCCTAACTGACTGCATTTCGATATTGCTGCACTCTCTCCCAGAAGATCTATCGATTCGTTGGCCATATAGACATAGCATAAATCACCAACAGAGAGAAGAGTAGCATTCACAGCGGTCAACTCCATGGACTCTGGACGCGATAGGTAAGTCCAGAAAGCTCGTTGTTCACCAAAGGACTCGGTAGTATTTTCGTGGTTAATCAAGACACCAGGTGTGAACACCGGTGCGAAATACACTGTTCTCACCTTGTCGC
>JBHLOX010000071.1:0-14162 GCA_048940045.1 Promethearchaeota archaeon | reverse complement strand
AGTCCTATTCACAAGATTGACAGGATTGCAGCACCTCTCTTCATTATACAAGGTGATAATGATGAACGTGTTCCTCTTTCAGAGTCCATTCAAATGTATGAGAAGTTGAAGGAAAATGGTCTTTCAGTTAAGCTGCTCCGGTTTGGAGATGAAGGCCATGGTCTCGCAAAGTTAAAGAATAGGATAAAAGCCTATACCGAGGTTGTTGCTTGGTTAAACGAAATTGTATGAACTAGGACGTGGTCAGAATGAAGGCATGGAAAACAGCAGTAGCGATTATTCTCATTATCATTGGTCTGCTTGTCCTATACTTGTTGTATAGAATTCTCACAATGCAACCGTTGCCACTCACATAAGTCCCTTGAATTTAGCCAATCATTATCAAGTGGATTCTACGCTTTATGCAGAGGACATAGCGCTGTTAAAACTCAGATCAGTTGCGTTGGAAACTCATACAAACTAAGGTGGTGAGAGGATTATTCCTCTGGATTCGAGGTGGCTACTCGCCGTGGAGGTTTCTTGCCATCTGCCTCAAACATCAATTCTGTAAGCTCTGAAAACACCTCATTTATGTTCTCTCCTGTAAGAGCGGACGTTTCCATGTACAATACAGGAGCATCGAGACGTTCAGCGAAGTAGTCAGCAAATGACTTACCCTCATCAGTCGATACAATGTCTTCGAACTCCCCAGATTCCCTTAGGTCTATTTTATTCCCAATGACAGCTGTTGGAAGACCTTGCCATCCATACCATTCTGCTCCTCTCAAATGTTTGTGAGCCTCAACAAGCCATTTACTTGCATTATCGAATGATTCACGCTCTACAACAGAGTAGACAAGGATGATTGCACTACTTCCCTGATAATAGTGTCTTCTCACACTAGCATATGATGGCTGACCAGCGAGATCCCAGATGATGTGTCTTACATTGACTCCTTTGTGTGATGTATATTTTTGAGCAAAATCAACACCAATAGTCGCTAGCTGGCTTCTCTTGAAGCCTTTCCCGAGATAGCGTTCCCGGATACTTGTCTTGCCTACTGCCCCGTCACCGATAAGGACCAATTTATAGGTTCTATCACCTTGCTCACCGAAGGGCATCTGGCATAACTCCTGCAGTCCGACAACTCTGTGTATTTGATTATTGCGATATCGCCCTTATCAGGGTATTTACGTTGATGTTTCATTTTGAAACATTTTTTCTCAGGACTTTTCCTGGAAACTCATTAAGTTGTCTTTCTTCTGTAACAACAATTGTACCGTTAACAAGCACATGATGAATCCCCGTCGGAAACTGATGCGGGTTCAGGAATGTTGCATTATCAATTATCGTATCCGGATCAAAAATCACTATGTCCGCCCAATAGCCTTCACGAAGGAGACCTCTGTCATCTAACCCTAACCGTTTTGCTGGGAACCCAGTCATCTTGTATATCGCTTCCTCGAGACTCAAGAGACCCTTCTCTCTGACATATCTGCCTAAGATTCTGGGATAAGTCCCGTAGTGTCTAGGATGGGGTTTCCCATGACCCAGAACGCCTATTGGTGCAACACCAGAACCATCCGTTCCTATCATTGTGAACTCTGATTTCATGATACGCTCGATATCTTCCTGTCCCATGGTTTCCATGGTCATCCAGACCTCACCACTCTCATCCAGAAGAATCTCGAAGAGTACATCAAACACATTTTGATAGTCACGGACTCGGGCAATCTCAGCCATACTAAGACCCTCGACATCCTTCCATTTTTCGGTCTTCACGGAGGAAATGAAGATCTTTTCCCACCCCGCCTCCTTAACCATGTTCTCCCAGTTTCTCTCTTCCTCAATCTGTTTTTTAATTCGGTCCTGGATTTCAGCAACACTGATACGCTTGAGCAACTCCTCAACTCCTCCCTCGTGTGCCCACGGAGGGAGCAGCGAAATTAGTGATGTGCTCCCACGGTTGTAGGGATACTGGTCACAGGTCACACTGATTCCTCTAGCGTTTGCATCAGCCATGAGTTTGAGTGTTTTCTCACTTGCTCCCCAGAATGGTCTTCCTGCAACCTTATGATGAGCGACCTGCCCTCCCACACATCCAGATCCCTCAACGATGTCGATTACCTCCTGAACAGCATCTACAACTGTTTCACCCTCACCTCTAATGTGTGAAAAATAGAGACCTCCATGTTCACCGACGACTTTTGCAACTTCAATGATTTCCTCCGTCGATGCGTAAACCTGAGGCGGATAGATGAGTCCGGTACTCATCCCAAATGCCCCAGCCTCCATTGCTTCCTTGACATAGTTCTGCATTTTCCAAATCTCAGCCGGTGTGGGTGCTCTATCCTCATAGCCTGGACCGCCAGCAAGACGAACAGCACCGTATCCAACAAGAGGGATGATGTTTGATGAAACACCTCCTCTTTCAAGTTCTGAGAGATATTCAGCAAAGCTCCTCCAGGTTATTTCGAAACTCGCTCCTGGTGGCGTGAACATCTCGAACTCCTTTCTAATTATATCAATGTGGTCTTCGTTCACTGGGGCAAGGGAGAAGCCACAGCTTCCAACGACTGAGGTAGTAATGCCTTGTCTTATTGTGGACTCGAGTCTGTTGCTGAATGGTAATGCTGTGTCAGAATGGCTGTGCATATCTATGAATCCAGAACTCACGACTAGTCCTTTTGCATCGATTGTAATTTTAGCCTCAACATCAAATCCGAAACCAAGTTTGGCTATTCTCCCATCTTTTATGGCAATGTCACTTGAAAATGCCTTAGAACCAGTACCGTCCACGACACTTCCGTTCTGTATGAGTATGTCGAAATCCATCTACCATCTCACCTTCTCAAACAATTGAGAAGGGTAAATCGCCATCTAAAATCATCGGTACGATATTACATGCTTCGGAACAGTGAAAAGATAGACTCTTTGGTTGGAAATTGATTGAAATGTACGAAATCCGCGAGGCAAAGGACGAGGACAGAGATTCAGCCATTCGACTTCTTTGGAAGGCTCATAGTGTGACAGATGAACTGGAAGAGATTCGAAAAAAAGGATTGGACAAAAGGGTGGCACTCTCCTAAGAAGAAAGACTGGTCATTTGTGGCGATGGACGGAAATGAGGTTGTTGCAAATGTTTCATTCTTTGAGGATAAAGCGAATATCATCCGGGGCAATCCCATTCCTTTCTCAGCTGTCTGGGGTGTAGCAACGCTACCGCAACATCGAAGAAGAGGTTTAATTCGTAAACTATTCATTGAGTCTTTCAGGAGCATGAGAGAGAGGGGGATGGGCCTCTCTATACTCGCACCTTTCTACAAAGCTTACTATGAAAAGTTTGGTTATTCACTTGCTGAACAACGAGTTAAACATGAATTTCCTCGGAATCTCCTACGTATCGTCAAGGGTGATAATAGTATAACAAACCGAGAACTCACGGCCCCATCTGAAGCGAAGGTGACTCAAAAAATCGAGGCTTCAATGAGTAGATACGGTTCCAGAAACTTTCACACCATATCAACACTGGAACGCATGATCAAGGAAAATCACTATCACCTTTTTGAACGGGATTCTGAACCAGTGGGAACAGCCAAGTTCTACTTCAATCAGGTAAAAGACGATGTTCTTGATCTGGCGGTTCATGCTACCACCTTTACTTCAATTGATGTTCTCCCATCGATTGTTGAACTCGTTGGTCTGTATGCTACGAATACCACAACCATCAGATGGTATACAGAACCTCAAGTTCCAGTCCGATACTATATGGATGACCTTATGGATTGGAAAACCGTTGACTGGAGTGGTATGATGATGAGGGTTACTGACATAGAAGTATATTGTTCATCAATTAGAGTTCCATCAGATGCAACTGAGTCAGTAATCATTCGCTTAAATGATGAGATGTGCCCTTGGAATAAGGGAACATTCAGATTATCACCAAATATTGGTTCTCTCGAGGTTGAGCGACTCGACTCTTCTGTAGACCCTGATGTTTCTGTGGATGCTCTTGGGTTGTCTGATATTATTGGTGGATTGAATCCAGCAACCATATTACGTGGGTTGGGGAATATTGAGTGTTCAGCTCAAGTTGCGGAAAACCTAGAAGCAATTTTCCCTGCAGACTCCTTTGTTTCATATCAGAGATTCTGATATCAATTGATGCAATCGAGAGGTGATCAGCGGGGCGTGTCACACCCCCTGAGTTTCAGCCCCCTTTCTCTTTTTCATAAGGTACCGCTATTCCTTTTGGTGGTACAGATCTTCTGATCAGACCAAGGGCAACCACAACAAGAAGGTATGGGAGCATCGCAATATAGTTTGCAAACGGGAGGAGTATTGGGAAGTATATTTGGATGAAATAGTTAAGTCCATCGAGAAATCCGAAGAAAAGCCCCGCTCCAAGCACACCTGTTGGAGTCCAATTTCCAAATATCATCGCTGCAAGAGCAATGAAACCTCGACCAGAGGTCATTTCTTTTGCAAATGCTGAGCCAAAACCTATTGAAAGGTAAGCCCCTCCGAGTCCTGCAAGACAACCACTTATGATTACTCCAATTACCCTAATCCATTCTACACTTACTCCCGCAGAGTCAAGTGTACTAGGGTCTTCACCTGCTGCTCTTAGTCGAAGACCAAATGGTGTTCGGTAGAGAATATACCAACTAATAGCTGTGACGACAAACATGAGGATCACGACTGGTGATATGACACTGAAAGCCGGACCCAAGAATGGAATATCTCGAAGTGGTTCAATGACGATATTTGGAATTGTATCCCGAATCAATTCACCCTGACCTTTACGATGCCACACAATCTGTAACATGAGGGTTGAAAAACCTGTTCCAAAGAGGATTACTCCAGTACCACTCACGATGTGGTTTCCTTTATACTTGACACACACAACGCCATGTACTGCAGCAAGCAACCCTCCAGCAGCAATAGCTCCAAGAATACCCCACCATGGATTTCTCACATAATATGTCACTGCTGCGCCAGTAAATGCACCTATCAACATTATTCCTTCCAGTCCAATGTTGACGACACCGCCTCGTTCACTGTACATACCACCAAGTCCAGCCAACACTAGTGGAGTTGCCATTTGCATTGTCGTTGAGATCAACCAACCTGCGATATTTTGCTGACGTTCGGGCATGGTAAATAGAGCTATGATTCCTATGACTACAGCGGCAATCACAGCCAAATAGCGATACATAGAACGCCGATTCATTGGACATCACCCTCCTTGGATGCAGCTCTCCTAAGCAATTCTAGCACTAACCAGAAAGCAAATGAGATACCCGCCATGATGATTGATGTGAGTTCAATAATCCCAACTCCTACAAACAAAGCAATTGCAGCTACTAACCATCCAACTGCCATTACTAGTAGAATAGTCAAACCACGTGGGTCTCTCGAATACGTAGCAATAAATACCAAAACTCCCGTGACTGCAACCAATATCAAGACTATAGCAGATACTAAAACCCAAGGTGTAGCAGTAATAGTAAGCATAACCGAACGAGCTGTTCCTAGACCAATGAAAACTGATCCAAGACCAAAGAAACTAGCTAACAATTCCGGAATAAATCTTACCGGCTCCTTCGCGAGATCTTCTCTATTAGCTTGAGCATGGTTCATTAACCAAGAGATGATTCTAGGTGCTGCCACAAAAAGAACCACAAGTCCTTGAATGACCTTGACCATTTCTACTGGGACATTTGCTAGGGTCTGCATCGTGTTGCCACCAGCCTTGAGTGCACCAAAAAAGATACCACCTGCAAGGACACCCCATGGATTATTGTTTCCAAGAACTGCTACTGTGATACCATCCCATCCAATCCCTGCACTCCAGTTGGCAATGAAGCGATCATAAGTTCCAATAATTTCAGTTGAACCTGCTAGACCAGAGAGACCACCACTTATAGCCAAGGCAGTTACAACTTTCTTCTTACTATCAATACCAGCATATTCAGCTGCATCTAAATTGTGACCTACTGCTCTCAATTCGTAACCTAATACAGTTCGGTTGATTAGATAGTCGACCCCAAAAACGGCCAATAGGGCTATGATGAAACCAAAATGGAGATAGTTGCCAATCAGGAGTGGAAGTAATGCGGTATCATAGAATTTTGGAGTCTGTGGAACCATACTCCCATCCCAAAATGGTCCATTGGGTCCTACTAGCCAACTGGTAAATAGAATCGCACTATAACTCAACATCATTGTTGTGACGACTTCATGGGCGCCTCGGTAAGCTTTCAATAATCCAGGAACAAAACCCCAAGCTGCACCAGCTAGGACTCCGACAGTAAGACTGAGGAGTGGGTGAAGCAGTATTGGAAATGACCAGAGGTATGCTACTAGTGCTGTAGCCATTGCTCCAATGTAGAGCTGACCTTCCGCACCAATGTTGAAGAGACCACACCTGAAAGCGAGAGCTACTGAAAGACCAGCTATTATCAATGGAGACGCATACCAGAGGACTTGGTCCATCTGAGTAATCGCGCCAACTGCAAGCCATAGAAACGCTGCTCCAGGATTATACCCTCCCATTTCCATGATCACAGCAGCTACAACTAAAGCCAAGAGTACTGAGCCAAGTGACCAAAAGATTTGATTCCTGAAATCCCTACTCGTAATCTTTTCTAACAGCTGGTGAAAGAAACTATCTATCTTGGATGATTCGTCTGAGTTCTGATCTGGAGAATCAGGTAATTCATTCACTATGCTGCGACCTCCTCTTTAGAAATGCTTTCTGAATCTCCCGCCATGAGTAAACCAAGCTCGGTTGGAGTTGCCTCTCCAGGAGCTTTGATGGCTACTATCTCACCATCGTAGATAACACCAATTCGATCGGCTAGATTCAGAATCTCATCGAGTTCTGCTGATACTAACAAAACCGCAACACCAGCGTCACGCAAAGCAATCAGAACCTTGTGTATGTATTCAGTCGCTCCAACGTCTAGACCTCGGGTTGGTTGTGAGGCAATGACTAATTTCGGTTCTGTTGCCAACTCACGTGCAACGACTACTTTTTGTTGATTTCCACCAGAAAGTGTTGATGCTAGTGCATCTGTACTTGACAACTTGATGGAGTAGTCCTCTACAAGGTTCTCAGTAATTGAATGTCTACTATCCATATCCAGAAGAGCTCTCATTGGTCCTTCTGCAAATGGTTTCTTGTAATGACTACCAAGAGCAATGTTTTCCTCAACTGTGAATGGGAGAATCATGCCTCTCTTGTGTCGATCCTCTGGAATATGACTAATACCAGCTTCTCTTACTTGGCGTGGATTCTTACCCGTTATGTCTTTGTTTCCAATCATGACTTTTCCAGCAGTTGGTTTAGTGAGTCCTGCCAGAGCTTCCACAAGCTCGCTTTGTCCATTCCCCTGAACCCCAGCAATACCAAAAATCTCCCCAGAGTGAACCTCAAAAGATAGGCCCCTGACTTTCTCTAACTTCCTGCTGTCAAGAACATGTAAATCTTGAACAGAAAGAACAACCTCTCCAGGTGTTTTTGGCTCTTTTTCAGTGGTAAACACAACTGGTCTGCCTACCATCATTTGAGCAAGTTGGGATGGAGATGTGTCATCACGATTCACAAGTCCAACAAGTTCACCATCACGAAGTACGCAGATTCTGTCACAAAGCGCCATGGATTCTCGGAGCTTGTGTGTGATGAGGATAATTGTTTTTCCAGCCTTAACGAATTCCTCGAGTGTTTCAAAAAGCTCGTCTACTTCATGAGGTGTCAAGACGGAGGTCGGTTCATCAAGAATGAGGATATCCGCTTCTCGATAAAGCATCTTGATAATTTCAACCCTTTGTTGAAGACCAACTGATAGATCTCGTATTTTGGCATCCGGATCAACAGGAAGGCCATTTTCTTCCGCAATCTCCCTGATTCTTTTCGCTGCAGATCCAAAGTCAATTGGAAGCATTGCACCAATTGTTCTTCCACCAGGCATTCTCCGAACATCCATTCTCTTAAGAACGGGTTCGAGCCCAAGCACAACATTTTCTGTAACAGTAAGAACTGGAATGAGTTTGAAATGTTGATGCACCATCCCTACACCCCTGACGATTGCATCCTCCGGGGATTGTAAATCCACCTCTTCACCATTAATGATGATTCTACCGGAATCCGGCTGCAGCAAACCATAAAGGATATTCATGAGTGTGCTTTTGCCAGCGCCATTCTCTCCTAGGAGCCCTAGGACTTCTCCTCTCCTGACTCTAAGGGTGATGTCTTTATTTGCCTCGACTCCTCCGGGAAATGTTTTGAAAATCTCCTCAAGTTCCACTGCGTACTCAGTATTCATGGCTGTGACCTCTCTGGGTTAGAACCAATAAACAGCAATACAACTAGTGACTGCATTTGGATTTGCCGTGAATCTCGTACTATTTAACACTACGGTATTTATGATTTGGGAAAAAGAAGAGAAAGAGGGGAGAACCCCTCTTCGTTATTTTATGTCCAATATATCTCACTTGGTATTGTAACATTCCCTGCAATAATTTCTGCCTTTAATGCATCAGCAGCGGTAGTGACTGAAGTGGGTAATGTCAATAGGTCAGTGTTGATCTCATAGCCAACACCGTCGTTTGCTAGATTGAATGTGTAGAGAAGGTCAAAGCCTGTCTTCCAAACACCATCAACCACCCAATCTTCAATGATAGTGTATGCTGCAATATCAACACGCTTCTGCATTGAAGTCAGACACAAGGTTGGAGCTTCAGGATTCTCAGGATCAGCTGTTCCAAGGTACATCTGTGGATCGTCAACACCAATGACCCAAAGTGGATCATCTGATGTGGTATTCTTATCCTTGACACTGTCAAAGACTCCCAGACCTGAACGACCTGCTGCTGCAAAGATAATGTCTACACCAGCATCATACATACCATCGGCCAATGTTTGACCCGCTGTTGTGTCAACCCAATCATTGGTGTAGGCAATCGAAACGTTAGCCAAGATATTGGCTGTACCGTTTAGGGTTGGATTAGCGTATCCAGCGCCAAAGACATAACCGGCAGCGAACTTGTTGATCAATGGAATGTCCATTCCACCGACAAAACCAAGTTTGCCTGTGGTGGTCATTAGACCAGCTATCGCACCAACAAGTGCTGAGCCTTCATGCTCGTTGAAGAGAAGTGATGCTACATTGGGGTAGACAGTTGGCTCAATGTACATGTCCACAATTGCAAACTTCTGATCTGTGGATTCATTGGCAACAGTTTGCAGTGCAACCTCTTGATCGAATCCTACAGAGAGAATCAGATCATAAGGATCAGCATATCCTTGATGTTGGGCAAATCCTCTTAGCATTCCTTCATAGTCTGATATTGCCGTAGGTTCAGCATAATTGTATGATATATCGAAATCAAGTACAGCCTTATCTAAACCTCGTTTTACGCCGTCATTGAATGATTTGTCACCAAGACCACCTGTAGCAAATACGACTGCTACATCATATGGGTTCTCTGGAAGAGCGAAGGGGTTGAACACGATAATGTACGCCCCAGCAGCACCAATGGCAATGATGACAATAACAATAGCGGCTGTTGTTCCTTTACTTACCATTATTTCGTCTCCTTGCAAAGGTTCGAATAATGAACCGACCAGGGTACCTAATATATTCGGTCCCCAAGGTTACTTCCCCTTATATTATCTCCTTAAAAAACTCGCGGACATGGCTTCGGAAATAGGAGAACATTATCTCAACAGATGACGTATATTCTTGATGCATTGTTATCCTTTGGATTATACATTAGAAGTTGATGCTAGTAGACAATCTCTCTAGGAATGCTGATATGGTGGTTTTCAATTCAAGCTACATATGACAGATGATACTCTTAAACAAGCAATGAGATATTTCTCTGCAGATTACAACTGTTCTCAATCAGTCTTGAAGTCAGTCCTAGAGGGAAGAGGAATGGACTTTGATGAGATTTTCAATCTTGCAGCTGGGTTTGGTGGCGGTGTAGGATTGCAGGGTAATATCTGTGGTGCTGTTTCTGGTGCTGTTGCAGCTCTAGGAGTCATTAATGGTAAGAAGTTCAAGGAGGCCAAAAAACACAAAGCGGCAACCTATGAATTGGTTGAGAAATTCATGAAGATGTTTGAAGAGAAAAACGGTTCCATAATTTGTGATAACCTGACTGGGATAACTATGTCAGACAAGACACAGCATGACAGAGCAATGGAGGATGGAACCTTCCAAAAGGTTTGTCCTGGATATGTTAAGGACGCAGTAAGAATAGTGCTTGATCTCACAAGAGAGTAGGAATAGAATTCACCATTAGTATGATATTACTTCAACTAGGATGATTCTATTTCTGCTGAAAAGAAAGAAGAGAGGGGGAAATCCCCCTCAGATTTCTGATGATCACATTGCTGGTTGGTCATCTTCGAGATAGACCTTGGCTTCACCTTTCACGGGTTGTCTTACCCTAAGAAGGAGAAGTATTGATACAACAAAGAACAGCAGAATGACAAGCATTGCCGTCAGATGTGACTGAGCAACCAGTGTGGGGCTTTGTGTTGGATTAACAATCAAGAGGACAGATGCATAGACGAATGGTCCCAGAATTGCTGCGAACTTTCCAGTTAACGCATAGAAACCATACATCTCAGATTTCTTCTCTTCAGGGATAAATTGACCATACATACTACGTGCTGTACTTTGTGATGATCCCATTCCGACACCAGCAATCATACCCACAGTCCACCAGACAAGAGCACCGTATGCCACGAACAGGTATGCTATCGACAGCGCTATGACCCAGATGAACAGTGTGATAATCAGTGTCTTCTTTGTACCGATTTTGTCAGCGACAACTCCAAAGATGAATGCACCAGGAATTGCTGTAAGCTGAGTCACTGCGAAGAAGATGAGTATCATTGTGATACTAAATGCATAAACAGCTTGACCGAATATTGCAGCATAGTATATCACCGTGGTTATTGCATCACTGAAGAGGAAGTACGCAACCAGAAATAGTGGTAGACCTTTATAGTTCCGGATGTTCTTGATTGTGTTCCTCACTCTTCGATAACCAAGACTAGCGAGAGATTGACCCTCCTCTCCAGGGAAGACCTTGGCTGGTCTATTTTTCAACCATTTGATACTTGGTATTGCAAAAACCAGGAAGAATATTGCACTCGCGAAGAATGCGTACGTGTATGGAAGATCTGCTAGAATTACGAGAAGTGCAATGACAATTGTGGCCATCGCTCCAACATACCCTGCAGCAAAGCCGTAACCTCCGATACGACCAATGTTTTCTTCTGTACTAATTTCTGGGAGCCATGCGTTATAGAAGGGAAGTGCTCCTTGGAAACCAACATTTGCAATGATGAAGATGATCCAAGCCCAAACCCAAACATCAACCCCAAAAATAGGTGCGAAGTCAAACAATGGCGGGGGAGTTACCGGTCTGGGATCAGGTATGGTAGTTATTTGCGATTGAGTAAGACCTGGAAGGAACACCATGAATGCTGTTAGAGCAATACATACCGATGTGTAGAAGATTAGGAATTTCTTCTTCGTGCCTCCAAAGTCAGCGATTGCACCCAGAACAGGCGCGGTTACTGCAATGATTAACATCGTGACACTTCCTGCATAGCCCCACATCGCATCTCCTAGAGTTTCATTCCAAACCAAAACTCGAAAGTAGAGTGGGAATAGAGCAGTCACGATAAGAACAGTGAAGCTGGTGTTTGCGAGATCGAAAAGATACCAGCCAAATCGTTCTTTCCTATCTGTCGGGATTTCCTCTCCCATTTGTTTCTACTCCTATAATGTCCTGAAAGACCAGAATCTTTGACCACTGCCGGTATATAACAATGAGGGAAGTCAGTCAATGAGCAAAGAATAAGAGAAACCATGACCCGAGGAATTACCATTGAACCTGCTAGTCAGTGTGATGAATGATGAATAAGGATGAACTAATGAAATTCTCTACAAGGTGGCTGGCTGCTTGGACTGGAAACAACCCTGATTCCCTTCTCAAGTTCTATCATGAAGATGCACTCTATGTTGATCCTGCGAATAGGGATGGTCTCAAGGGTCACAGGGAGATTGGCAGGTACTTCGAGCGACTTCTTGATGTCTATCAAGACTGGACTTGGAAACCGATTGAGGTGTTTCCAATTGACAAAGGTATGATTGTGAAGTGGGAGTGCACAATTCCTGTGGGTCAGGAAACAATCCATGAAGTTGGTTTAGACATTGTGGAGCTTGAGGGTGAAAAAATCAAAAGGAATGAAGTCTACTTCGATCGAACAAGACTTGTGGCTGCAGTTGAGAGAAAGAAACGTGACCGACGACTCGTTAATCTCTAGTCGATGTCACTAACCCAATTAGCTACAAGTTCATTGAAGACACCAAATTGCTCTAACATAACACTGTGACCCGCTTCCTCCAACACATGCATGACAGAACCCTCAATCTGGTCTTTGAGATATGAGGCATATTTGACAGGAGTCATTGCATCTGACTCTCCGACAAGAATCAATGTAGGGAGTTCTATTTGTTTGACTTTGTCCATGATATCAAACTTGTCACATAACTCAAAGTCTCTATAGATGATTTTTGCAGGACACTTTCGAACCTCCTGTTTCGATGCTTCTATCAGTTCTTCAGATGTGTCTTCATGGAACATGAAATTGCCTACAGCTTCGACATATCCCTCGAAATCATTTTCGAGGAGATTGAACACAATTGGTGTGACCCTTAACCTAGCTCCGGTGCCGATCAATATTATTCCTCTAAGATGTTCTGGGTGGTTGAGTGCATAAAGTTGTGTAAGTGCGCCGCCCATACTATGACCTGCAAGAAACGGTCTGTCGAACTGCTTGACGACCTCTTGTACATCAAGAAGATATGAATGAAGAACGTCCTCCTCCGCTCTGTCAGGAGACTTTCCATGTCCATTTAGATCAATACTGATGATATGGTAGTCTGATGAGAGCCCTCTCAATTGCATAAACCACGTTGCTGATGAGCCACCTGCGCCATGAATGAAGATGATTGTTTTTCTATGTGGATCTCCAGCTTCTTCAAAGTTAACCAACATGACTTCTCTCTCAGTATTTCAAGTCATTAAAGGTGTTCAAAAATCTGACCGTTTTCTGTTATGACACCTAGGATATTTGGCATACTCACAAAAAACGGATATGTTATATACAAGTTACAAAATGAAACACCTCTAGGTATAAAGTTTTCAAGAAGTGTTCATACAAATCCTAGACATCGTGGTAGATTTCATTTTTCGAGCATTTCTTGGAGGGAGGTTAATGATATGAAGCATTTGAAGATTTTTGAACGTAGCATCCTTGCTGGTTTCCTCCTGCTTGTGTTGACACTCTCTTTTGCTCAAATTGCATTTTACGATCCAATGACTATTAGTCATTCGTTCACAATCGCAGACCAGGAGGGTCTTCCGGCACGAGGAAATCCAGGGATGGTCTATGACAACGAATCGGACTTGATTGTGATTTTCGGAGGCTGGAATAACACAGCTGGGTCACCATGGAACACTACATACACCTATGATTACAATTCAGATACTTATACCCTGATAGACCCCGCTACAAGTCCACTCTGGAGAGCGGAACCAGGAATGGCATATGACCCTGGAAGGGATCAAGTAATCCTCTTTGGAGGAGAAGACAGCCTTGACACACCGAACCCACTCAATGACACTTGGCTGTATGATGATGGGGTTTGGACACAGCTCTCTCCATCTACAGCCCCGTCTTACCGACGGGGTCACTCGATGTCGTTTGACATTGAGAGTGACAGAATCATCATCTTTGGAGGAGAGCCTGATATGAAGAATGACACCTGGGCTGGTAATCCATCTGCCGATACATTTGTGGAGATGAACCCTGCGATAGCACCAGAGGGAAGAACATCTGCCGCGATGGCTTACGACTCTGAGAGTGACAGGATAATCCTGTTTGGTGGATTCAAGGGAGGTTCTGACGTTCTAGCGTCTAACTATTTCGGAGATACATGGGCTTACGATTATAATACCGATACTTGGGAAAACCTGACAACGACTGGCAGTCCTTCAGTTCGAGGAGCAGCCTCGATGGCATATGACAGCGAGTCTGATAGAATTGTGCTGTTTGGTGGTTCGATGTCCTCAACATCATATGACGACAC
>JBHLOX010000228.1:0-3486 GCA_048940045.1 Promethearchaeota archaeon | reverse complement strand
ACTATCCCGACAGAACACCCGGAGCAGTAAATCCAAGGTTGTCTGTCTTCACGTATGTACTTGGCCATTGGGTGTTTCAGGACTGGTGTCGACTCGGTCATTGGGAACTCTCCTATTAGCAAGTCGGCTCTTTGGCAAACATGATAAAAGGATTGTTGATGTGACCATTGATTTTGTTAACAGAGTTAAGTCATTTTGACATTGAAGTGTGTGAGAGAGCTATTTTCCCTCTATTTCCTGTACTGCAGTGTGAATCATGGGCATTATCTGACTCCGTCTGTAGTGTCTCATGTCAATAGCCTGCTGTGGACATCCAGCAGCACAAGTTCCACAGCCCTGACAGAGCTCTTTCATTATGACTATCTTATCCTCCTCCAGTTTGGGAGCTGAATATGGACAGAAGTCAATACAGAGCTCACACCTGTTGCATAGTTCATTGTCTATCTCAGCATAGATGGGTTCAATCTCAAATTGACCGGATGATATCAAGGACTGAGCCATTGCGGCAGCACCCCGTCCTTGGGAAACTGCATTCCTGATGTCAGCTGGTCCAATGCACGCACCAGCAAAGAACACACCATCCTTGAAGGACTCAACAGGCCGAAGTTTTGGATGAGCGCAGAGAAAGAAGCCATGCCTATCTATGTTCACACCAAGTGTTCGGGCAAGTTCCACTGAGTCGGACTGCGGACGCTGCGGCGTTGCTAATACGACCATGTCATAAGCCAATGACGTGTTGCGACCAGTGTAGAGATCCTCTGCAAAGACACGTACGCCATTGCCAACAGAATCCGCCTCTAGCTCTGAAGCCTTTCCCTTAATGACAATCACACCCATTTTCAAAGCTCGTTGATAGAGGTCCTCATATCCAGGTCCATGGGTTCGAACATCGAGAGCGTAAATATTGACCTCTGTTTCCGGATACTTCTCCTTGATCTGTGTGGCTTGCTTCAGGGAGTTCTCACAACCAAAATAGCAACAATAGTCTGCCTCTGCTCGTGGGTCTCTCGAGCCAACACATTGAACGAATGCGATGCTCTTAGGTGTCTTTCCATCGGATGGTCGCTTGATCTTACCATGGGTCGGTCCTGCTGCATTAGTGATTCTCTCAAACTGAGCATTTGTGATGACATCCGGGAGAAAACCGAATCCATATTCTCGTGATTCAACAGGTTTGTATGATTGTCCTCCTGTAGCCACAATGATGGCACCCACATCGAGGTCCACAAATTCGTCTTTCATGTCATGATCGATTGCGTCTGCTTCACACTTCTCAACACACTCTTTGCACTCACTACAAACGGCACACCTCATACACCGCTCAGCTTCTTGTTCGGCGATTTTCTTGAGGAATCCAAGCTCAACCTCCTCAAAGCCGGTCTTTCTTTTTCTTCGACTCAACTTTCGCGTCTTAGCACTTGGTACCCGTGAAAACTTTCCAAAATCAACCTCCTCTGACGAAACAACATGCATATCTTGTTGTCGCCCCTCACGAAGGTCCATCCCAGTCAAGTAACGCTGAATCGATACAGCTGCTTCTTTACCTAGAGCGATTGCTTCAATCACACTTGATGGCCCTGTCACAACATCCCCTCCTGCAAAGACACCAGGCAAACTAGTTTCAAGTGTGTATTCATCAACTGCGAGACCTCCACCTAGAGTTGTTTCTAACTTCTCAAAACCAGACAGGTCTGTTCTTTGTCCTATAGCTATGATAACCGTGTCACCTTTGATTGTCGGACCTGCATCCTTCGAGAAGGTCGGGGAGAATTTTCCGTCAGCTGTATATACTGAGGTGCAGACAGTTGTGTCAAGTCCTTTGACTCTGCCTTTCTCACTTAGTATCTTGGCAGGACCAAGAGAACCCAATATCTTCACTCCTTCTTCCTCAGCATCCTCAATCTCCCACTCATGAGCAGGCATTCTATCTCGAGATGTAAGGTCTCTAGTTTCCAGACAGACCAGAGTGACCTTCTTGGCTCCAAGTCTGACAGAGGTCCTTGCGCAGTCAATCCCTACATTTCCACCACCAATCACAATGACCTCGTTTCCAAAAGCTTTGGGTGGTCTTCCCTTCTTTGCACTCTTCAAGAATGGAATACCATACAAAACTCCCCTCTTCTCCATCCCCTCAAGATTCAGTTTCGCAGGATTTTGTGCACCCACTGCGACATAGATTGCGTCGAAGTCTTTCCTGAGTTGATCCAAGCTGATGTCTGTCCCGATTGCAGTATTCAGCTGGACCGTCATGCCGTGTCCAAGGATCCATCCAATATCCTGCATAGCAACTTCAGTTGACACACGATACTCTGGGATACAGCTTGAAATCAGACCTCCTGGTTTGTTGGAGGAATCAAAGACAGTGACAGGATATCCCTTGGACAAAAGATCAAGAGCACAGGTCAGTCCAGATGGACCTGCACCAACAACCGCGACCTTCTCAGGCAATGAAGGTTCTATTCGTTCAGGGATGTCGTGTTCATTCTCAGCCACATAGTCAGCTACATACCTCTTCAAGTGTCTGATGGCTACTGCCTCATCGTAGTCTGCTCGAACACAACTGTCCTCACAAGGATGATGACAGACACGTCCGAGAACTCGCTGAAGTGGTGCTGCATCGCGAAGAACATTTAGAGCCTCTTTCATTTTCCCTTCTCGAAAGAGAGCAATGAATCCCTGATTGTTTACTTTTGCAGGACATGCATTTCTGCAGGGAGATATCCCTTTCTTCTCAATTGAGAAAGTATTAGGCACTGCCTGTGGAAATGGTCTATAGATTGCCTTGCAATCAGCGAGTCCGAACTCATATTCATTCGGAATGGAAATCGGGCAAACTGGAACACATTCACCACATGAATTACATTTCTCAGGATCTATGTATCGCGCTTTCTTTCTGACCTTCAACTTGAAGTTGCCCACATACCCTTCAACATCCTCCACCTCACTATATGTCAACAGATTGATGTTCGGATGCCGTTCAACTGAGGCCATTATTGGACCCAGAATACAAATTGCACAGTCATTTTGAGGGAAGACCTTGTCCAGCAGTGCCATCTGTCCTCCAATTGTCGGAAGTCGTTCTATTAGATGAACCTGATATCCACCGTTAGCCGCGCTAAGTGCAGCAGAGATGCCCGCGACGCCGCCACCAATCACGGCTATCTCGGGAATTATCGAAACACTCTCGACACCCAGAGGTTCAAGATATCTAGCTCTTGCTACAGCCATTTCAATCAGGCGTTTGGCCTTTTCATTTGCTCCTTCTTCGTCGTGCATTGTGCACCAAGACACATGTTCACGGATATTCACCATCTCAAAGAGAAACCGATTGAGACCTGCACCTTCAATGGTCTTCCTGAATATTGGTTCGTGAGTTCTTGGTGTGCATGAAGCGACAATAACTCGGTTCAAGTGATACTCCTTGATCGCATCTTGTATTGTCTTCAGACCATCTGTTGAACATGTAAACATCAAATCTGCAGAATG
>JBHLOX010000227.1:0-3498 GCA_048940045.1 Promethearchaeota archaeon | reverse complement strand
TTCATCTAAATAAGCATCATTGGTTGACCAAACGGATAGGAGCAAATCACCATCCACGCGAAAAGGATGCAGTAAAAGACTGTCGATCCAAGAATATTACGGCCTGAGTTCATGTACACCCACGTGGTTAGCACTTGTTGAAAGATTGTGAACAATGTCACAAATGTTAGAGCCAGTGCAATGAAGGATAGTGATACAGATTGCCAACCGACAATCATGACTGGAATGAATATCAGAATGTCAAAGAGGACTGCGATGACTAGCATGACAAAATACTCATTGATTCTACCAGAGTACTTCAAACGTTCCTGAATGAATCCTCGTAGATAGAACTCTCTCAGTAAGAAGAATGGAAACAACAGAAAGACAAGCGAGAAGATGACTCCAGTTTCTCTGGCGGTGGGCATCGAAACCACAATACTCCAATCAGACATGGCTATGAAGGAGATAACACTCACTAGTCCTGCAATGATGCCATATGCTAATGACAAGTACGGTGAGGTCGATGTCATCCCCTTGATCCTTGTCAAAACCATCTGCAGCTGAAATTTGCGGCTCTTATATGAAGAAAGCAGAGATACTACCACCACTCCGGTAGCAAGTCCAACTGCTTGCCCTCCAAAGACAGAGTTGAACATAGTAATAGGTGCAACATCTATGAAGAAGGCGGATAATGGGATTAAGAGAACAAAGCCCATGATTGCTGCAAGTAAGTACCCTAATATTGGTCTGAATGGGAATTTGTCGCTTTCTTCGGATGCAAGAGGACGTACTTGTTTTCCTTTGAAGATGTAATATCCTAGGTATGATATGAATGTGAACAAAACAAGAAGAAGCCCGAACAGCGAGATCATGATTGATACTATGAGGTATTGTGCTGTCAAATTGACATCTGTAGCTGGTGCTCCATTGAAAGCATATTCAAACCATTGCACTGCTTCAAAGATAATTGCGGCATCAACTGGCTCTAAGAGATGCTCAGAGTTTGGGCTGACAGCAACTTTAGTAGCATCCCCATCATTGAAATCTCCATAAAGCGTTTCAATCTCTACAGCTTCTTGTCCTGTATACGCTCTTAGGAAATCCAGCCCATCCTCCTCGGTTATCCCCTGATCATACAAGGCATATGCAGCAAGAAGGTTGGGAACGTTACTGATATTGCCACTTGCAGAGAATGTTGAAAGCGCTCCAATTGCTACTGTTGCATTTATCCTTGTTGGATTTTGTAGTGCGGTGAGCATCGAGGTTCCACCGCCCATGGAGTGACCAGCTAATCCGATTCTATCCACAAACCCCAGACTTTCAAGATATTCTACTCCTGCAAGCATATCTTGCACAAGTCCTATGTTTTGTCCAAATTCACCAAGATAACCATCTGAAGATCCATGACCTCGAAAATCTATGTTCACAACCACAAAACCACGTTTTGCAAGTTCAATTGATAGTGGTTGCATCCAAAGTTTGTTTTCACAGAACCCATGCCCGACCACTACCCCAGGCAAGTCACTCGAAGTATCAGTTGGTGTATATACCACTGCTTGAATGAGGGTCCCATCACTAGATTCAAGCGTTTCATGCTTGATTATGAAAGGATGCTGAGCATCCGCATTGAATGTCAAAGAGAAGGTCGCAACAAAACCCAATATTAGAATAACTCCACCGATGAGGAGTGCTTTGGCTCTTCTACTGGTTTTGATGTACTGAAGTATATCCATGGTTCAACACAATTCAAAAACAATGATTGGATTCCTTATGTCTTCTTCTGAAACTCCAATCTGCTTTCCAAGCATGTTTGCATTGCCTTTACATTCAAGGGATTATCTGGTCATTACTAATCTCAATCTGGAAAATCTTGCCATCTCTCCACAGTTCACATGTCCGTTGTAGTGACCACAGATATGTTCCATCCCACGCAAGTGCATCGGTTCCCCATGCCACTGGATAGATTTTGCCAGCTATGGTCCAATTGGGATGCCATTTTGTTAGATGAACTCCTGAATCTGCCCAGAAGAAACTACCCGTCCATACAAGAGAACCCACGAAAGGCGCTCCTTGTATTGGTATTTCTTCCACTATCTCTCCAGTCATGTTAATCTTGTAAATCTCGTTTCCTCTAACTGTATAGAAGAAAGTCCCATCAAAAGCAAATGTGGCATAACCTCCCTCCTCTGAATTTGGAACATCAATTGATTCGAGAAGCTCTATGTATCCAGTTGAATTGATAGTGAATTTGAAGAATTTCTTGAAGGTCAAGTCATTGACCCAAAAGTATTCGCCATCATTAGCAAGCCCTCTCGGATTAAACACAAAATCGTTTCCGTAGAAAGTCCTGTTCCCGGAAACAGGGTCTATCTCAATGAAATCTTGGTAAGGCCCTTTCGAGTAGGAACCAAGATCGAACCGCCATAGACTCCCGTTCATGAACGTCAATGCAGCTCCCACTGCGGTTTCATTCTCAAGTCGTTTCACAGTTCTACGAGTTTCATCCACCGTCGGATAGACATAGAGGTACCTATCCTCTGGATCTCCTGGGATATATCCGAGCTCTGTTCTTTTGCTATCTGGAAAATCCAGTGTTGGGATTGGTATGGTTCCACTTCCAAAATCGTTACCTATGGTGGTATTTGTTGTGGTGACTCCCAATAAAATTGTGGAGCCTTCAATATTCTCGAATCTATTCTCTATGATTGTCATGTTCGAAAATTCTCTGCCAGAAATAGCTGTACCAGTGTAGTTGACAAAGTAATTCCCCACTATGGTCGCATTTGAGGCTTCGGTGTGAATTCCATTATGCCCGCCCCTAAAAACATTGTAACGTATTGTCACATTGGGATTCCATAGCTCCATTATGAGTTCATGGTATGCGCATTCATAGAGAAGATTGTATTCAATGATGGGAGAGGATGCAAAAGCTGCAATCCCTTCTGTGTTTGTCCATCGAACAATTGAATGAGAAATAGTGACTTGTGAGTTCCACTGTTCAATCCCTATTATGCTGAACTCAACGATAACATACTTGAAGATAGTATCATTTGTCCCAGCACAACTTATCCCTCCCCAATCACCATTGATTGGATCGTCAGCATCTGAAGTGAACCATATCTGTTCATCTGGGTTTCCAATGGCAATCAGAGTTCCGCCAGCAACAAAGAGACTCACTGAGATATCTTCCTTATACCCTCGATAGTGTCTGAACTCCACCCAGGTTCCTGGTAGGATTGTTAGGGTGATATTTTCAGGAACAATCACAGTATCATGTACATGCACGAAACCTGACCATGTTGTGTCCTCTGTTAGAGTACCTTCAACAATCATTGGTTCGCTCTCTGGATTGTAATAATTGAGTAGGACCAATATGGATATGGTTGAAATAACTACGATGACAATAATGATGAGAGAGATGAATTTCCGGCTTGACACTTTCGAGTTACTCATTACAAAGACATCTCAATTCAGTATCTCAGAAACAAGTATTGTGACTCTTTAAAGTCTTCACAT
>JBHLOX010000070.1:0-14308 GCA_048940045.1 Promethearchaeota archaeon | reverse complement strand
TCGTCTATGCTTGCCCTCCGAACACGACCACCATCAGCATATTCACGCAATATATCCATGAACTCGTCAGATGCGATTCCGTAACTCTCAAACTCACCACTAACAAAAGCAGCATCCGGACAGAGACGATAGGCCTGTGATACAGGCATACCTGCATAGATTCCTTTTGCTCGTGCTTCATAGGAGGCGGCACGAACGACACCTCTACCCTTTCCCTCCTTTGGGTCGTGACCGACACACACTGGCCGCCCAGCGAGATCGGGATGATTCCTATACTGCTCTACTGAGGCGAAAAATGCATCCATATCGACATGTAGTATCCATCGTGACATTTGCGACCTTGTTGGAATCCAGTCGGTTACAGTTAGCAATTTTTGAAAGAAGTTGTTTTACTGAACGAATCATTATATCATAGGGAGATGACCGAATCTAATTACATCCTAGAGAATTCTATATGCATCCTAGAAGTAATTGTATAGCAATCTCCATACATCAGAACCTAGTAGGGCAAAAGATGAACGATTCAAAACCGATGATAAATCATAGAATTAGTCAAAAGGAACTAGCCATTCGCTACCAAGCGTTAGTAGATTCTATGAATGATGGATTTGGTGTAATCAATAATAAGGGCATATTCACCTATGTAAACTCGCATTTTGCTAGAATGCTCGGTTACAGTATGGAGGACATTGTCGGTAAATCACTGCTGGATTTTGTAGACGAAGACAACAAGAAGATTGTACGAGAAAACATTAGACAACGAATGCGGGGTAAAGAAACTCAATATGAGGTTGATTGGACAAGAAGTGATGGAGAACAGGTTCCAACCATTGTATCAGGTGCTCCGATGGTCGATGATGAAGGAAATCATCTGGGATCTTTTGCTGTTATAACTGATATATCCGAACTAAGAGATTCTCAAGCAGCACTTGAACAAAGTAATGAGATGATGAGAAGAATTTTTGAAGAGTCTCAGCTCGGAATTGAGTTGTTCGATTCTGAAGGAATATTAATTGCAGCCAATAGGGCCGCTTCGAGAATCTTTGGAATTTCGGATATTAGTAAAGTTATGGGATTCAGTCTTTTTGATGATCCGAATGTCCCCAATGAGATTAAAGCGAGATTGATTAGAGGAGAACCGGTAGAGTATGAAATCGAGTTTGACTTCGACAAAGTGAGAAAAGAAGCACTCTATGAAACAAACAGATCAGGTACAATCATCCTTGATGCTTGGGTTACACCCTTGGGTCTTGAGAACGGAGGAGAAGTCAAGGGATACCTCAGTCAGATACTTGAGATAACTGAGGAGCGAAAGACCAAGGCGGCTCTTGAAGATACAGAGAAACGATATCAGCTCCTAGCAGAAAATGTGACAGATGTCATTTTTACATCCGATATGGAATTAAATGTGACTTACGTCAGTCCATCTGCTGAATTATTACTTGGTTATACACCTGAGGAACTTGATAGCACATCGTTGATTGAGTTAATGACTCCGGAGTCAGTATGGACAGCAATCGAGGCTGTGAAGAAGGCGCTAGAGGAAGAGAAGATTGCAGATCAGTCGCAAACTAGAGGTGAATCACCTCCTCTTGAAGTACAGCTCAAACATAAGAACGGATCTTTAATTTGGGTTGAGGTTGCAAGAACATTCACTAGAGATTCCAAAGGAAAACCCACAGGCATACTTGGAGTCGCCAGAAATATCGAAGAGAGAAAAGAAGGACAGAAGGCACTGATCGAGTCAGAAGCCAAGTATAGGACCTTGATTGAGCATTCATTCCAGGGAATTATGATATTGAAACCAATTCCTCTGCAGGTCTTGTTCACGAATCCAGCATTTGCTGAATTTCTCGAGAGTACCGTCGAAGAAGTTCTTGCATTCACACCTAAAGACATTCAGGATGCAATACATCCGGATGATTGGGACATGGTTATAAACAGACTACAAGAGCTCATGGCAGGTGACCCACCTAACAAGATTCCTATGCTGGCCCGTATCTTTCAAAAGGATGGGGATATGCAATGGCTCGAGCTTTTTGGTTCCTCTGTAGAATTTGAGGGAAGTAAGGCTTTGCAGATCTTAGCAATGAATGTAACAGACCGAATTGATGCGGAGAGGCATATTGAAACACAAAAAGAACGTGCAATGCATCTCATAGATTTGATGGCCCATGATTTCAGAAACCAGCTGCAAATCATTCTAGGAAGCACCATGGTCATGGAGATGAAGCTTCAAGACCCTGAAATGCGACGTCTCCTTGGGCAGGTTGTTTCATCTGTTGAAAGATGTCAGAGTATGATATCGAAAGTCAAAGTCACTGAACCATTGATGTCAGTTCCATTACGAATCAGAAAGCTGAGTACGACCATTCAATCTGTTGTTGAAGCTCAAAAAGAGCAACATAAAGATGTGAAATTTGAGCTGTCATTGGATGTTGATAACGCACTCGTTGATGCAGATCAGTTTCTGGAACAATTGCTTGATAATCTCATTGAAAACGCGATTGAACATAATCCTCGAGAAGAGAGAATTGTTTGGGTTTCAATAAAGGAGAGCGGTGAGGGGTACGAAATCATTATTGGTGATAATGGTCATGGTATTTCAGGTTCATTGAAGACTGCTATTTTTGATGTGTCAAGGCGTTATGGTGGAGTGGGGCTCCACCAATCAAAACAAATCTGTGACAAGTATAGCGGACGTATTGATGTAAAAGATCGGGTGAAGGGACAGCCCACGAAGGGTGCCGAGTTCGTCGTGTGGCTTCCAAAGACTCACGAACCGACAAATGGGTCATAGATATTTGCTGAAGAACTGGGTTAGGTCGATATTGCCGCCACTAATAATAACACCAACGCGCTCGTCATTCAAGTCATCTTTCATTTTTAGAAGTCCCGCTAGTGAAACAGCTCCAGAAGGCTCCACAACCATCTTCATCCTCTCCCAGAGTATTTTCATTGCAGCGACAATCTCCTCCTCAGGCACCGTGATGATTGAATCGACATGCTGTTTGATGATTCGAAAAGTCAGATCACTAAGTTGAGTTCTGAGACCGTCTGCTATAGTATTCGGATTGACACTGGGGTAGATTGTACCATCTCTAAATGAACGATATGCATCATCAGCATTTGCAGGCTCAACCGCAATAACCACAGATTCAGGACAAAGCCCCTTTGTAGCAATGGCTGTGCCACTCAAGAGACCCCCTCCACCAACTGGAGCATACAGGTAGTCTAATTCTTCGACCTCCTCAATGAGTTCTAAAGCAGCTGTACCAGCACCTGCAATAATTCGTTCATCATCGTAAGGATGAACCAGAACATAGTGGTGCTTCTCAATCAGTTCATTCGCTACTAGAACTCTGCTCTCTGTGGTATTCTCGCAGAACACAATATTCGCTCCATACTCGCGTGTTGCATCTACCTTAACTTGGGGAGAGTTCTTAGGCATGACTATCGTAGCCTTAATCCCTGAGAGTGATGCCGCGAGAGCAAGTGCCTGCGCATGATTTCCAGAGGAATGTGTGATTACTCCTCGTCTGCGTTCATCATAAGTCAGTTGTGAAACAGTGTTTAGTGCACCTCTAAATTTGAAAGCACCAACTCGCTGAAAGTTCTCACATTTGAAGAAGACCTGACACTCAGTCATCCTGTCAATAGTTGATGATGTCATGACTGGTGTCCAAAGAGTATAGTCTCGAATCCTCTCATGAGCATCGTAGATGTCTTGAAGCTCGACCATAAAACCTGATTGATAAGCTTCGCACAAAAACATTGCCCGAAATGTTTAACGAGAGGGTCATTTCTGAGAGATGCGATGTACAATGAGAGGGATTCGTAGAAACGAGAAGGCAATAGGGAACAAGGATGAGATCATATCTATCATAAGGAGTGCAAAATATGTCACGATAGCAATGAGTGCTGATGATGAGCCCTATCTGGTGACTTTAAGTCATGGATACGATAGCGAGAACTACTGTATTTACTTCCATTGTGCACATGAAGGTAAGAAGATTGACATTCTGAAGAAAAACAACATCGTGTGGGGTCAAGCGCTTCAGGATAATGGGTATGCTGATGGGTCTTGTGATCATCTCTATGCAACTGCGCAATTCAGAGGGAGAGTTTCTTTCATAGAGGACTTGGAAGAGAAAAGACATGCTCTGGAAATAATGATTCACGCGTTGGAACCAGACCCTGAGAAGGTTATTGTAGAACAGGTCACCGAGAAATCTGTGAGAAATGTCAACATTGGGAGAATAGACATCGAATTCATTTCAGGCAAAAAGGCAAAAGAAGTCATCATCTCTGGCGTGAATTAGACAGCTTCGAAAGAAGAGAAACGACCTCCTCCTCTCTTCCAAAGGGAACGAAGAGATGGTCGTGATAGAAAGCTGAAACAACATTCACACTGATTCCTACTTTTGCCAGATGATTGGTTATGACGGCAAGTAATCCAACCGCTTCTAGATCTGAATGAATAGAGAGAGAAACAAGCCCCCATGTAGAGTCAAATGCAAAACCATTATTCTCTGCAACATCCTTTGTGATGATAACAGTCGCTCCCTCCTTTTCTCTATAGACCATCATTGGTTTTTCAAGGCCTACCAATTGGCTCTCTTTGATTGAACAGAAGACATATTCTCCTGGAACAATCACTGGTTCCATTTTTCTTAGAAGTGACACAAGATTAGATTCTCCGGTCATCCTGAACAACCACGCTGCTATTTCGTTCCACCATATCTCTCCCAAGAGGTTATTTCTTCTATCGGAAATCGAGTACTCTGTTCTTCTTGGTCACCATAGCCTAAAGAAACTGAACAGACGACACGCAAATTATCAGGGATCTCAAGTGCTTCGCGAAACTGAGGTTCATAATCGGTATCCCTCACACCCATCCAACAGGTCGCTAATCCTAAGGAGTGTGCAGCTAGCAGCATGTTTTGAACTGCTTGATGTGCATCTGCAAGGTGATATCTTGGATGCATGGCTGGATTTCCAAGCACAACAATTACTACAGGAGATTCTCTCATGAAGCGTCCGTAGGCATGAATGTCTGCAAGTCTATTCCGCATACCCTTATCTCGAATAATGATGAAGTGCCAGGGTTGTTTGTTTGAGGCAGATGGTGCCCATTGGCCTGCTTGCAGGATAGTCTGAAGATCCTCATTCGTTACTTCGTCAGGTTTGTATTTTCGTATACTGCGACGGTTTTTGATAGCCTTGATAGTTTCCATGGTCTATTAGCTCCAATTGCACGTTTATGCGAACCATGTAAAATATTGCGTGCTATGGCAAACCTAAAAGGAGGAGAATCTTGGCGCCCAATACATCTGAATGGTGAACACGACCATGATTGTCAAGACAAAGCGAAAGGAACTGATGAGTGTTGGTGTTGATATAGGCACTTCAACCTCGCATGTCGTGTTCAGTCAGATTGTACTTGAGAAGAATGATACTTCACGGAGTGAGAAGTTTGAGATCAAGGATCGGAAAATACTCCACTCGGGACCTATTCATCTGACCCCCTTCAAGGATGCAAGAAACATCGATTTTGAAAAACTCAGAGACCTCTTGATACACGACTATCAAGTAGCAGGGATCGGGGTTTCTGAAATAGATACTGGAGCTGTAATAATCACTGGTGAAACTGCGAAGAAGGAAAATGCTGAATGGATTGTCAGTACCTTGGCTGGAGAGGCTGGTAAATTCGTAGCTGCTACTGCGGGTCCCAATTTTGAATCAGTTCTAGCGGCATTCGGATCGGGCGCTGTTACAAGGTCTGCAGATTCCAATGAAACTATAATGAATGTCGATGTTGGTGGCGGTTCATCAAATATCGCGATCTGCAAAGAAGGGCGGGTTGAGGCAACCACTGCGATAAATGTGGGCGGGCGTTTAATCGCAACAGATGATAGCCAACACATCATTCGTCTAGAGAAGACAGGAAGAAATGTAGCGGAAACTGTTGGTCTAAATCTAGAATTGGGACAAGTACTTTCTGAGAAAGATAAAATCATACTCGCAAAAGCCCTAGCTAATGCCCTTCTTGAGTGTGTCCTGCAGAAACCATCTTCTGAACTCACTTCGATGCTAATGATGGCTCCGTCTCTCCAATATGAGGGTGATATCGATTATGTGACATTCTCAGGTGGAGTAGCGGAATACATCTATGATACTGAAGAGAGAGAATTCAACGACCTTGGAATCTATCTGGCTTCTGCAATAAGAGAGAGATGTAAACAACTAGAATTACCTATTGGAAGACCAGAGCACAAAATACGTGCTACAGTTATTGGAGCAGGAAATTTCAGTATTCAAGTTAGTGGTTCTACGACATTTTTGTCATCTGGTCTAGTTTATCCACTTCGCAATCTGCCAGTGGTTGAGCCCTTCATCCCTTTGAGGAAACCTACTTCGATAGATGTCAAAAAGGCTATTGAGAAAGCACTATCAAGATTTGACTTGACCGAAGGTGTCGACTCACTTATTCTTGCCTTTAACAACTCAGTTCGACCCTCTTATGAGAATCTCAAAGAATTTGCGATAGGTGTTGTTCATGCTCTACCAAATTCAGTCAAGAATAAGTCACCTATCTTCTTGTGCTTTGATGCAGATATTGGAAACAGCGTTGGTAATGTTATGAGGCGAGAAACCGGAATTCAGAACGAGTTACTATCCATTGATGAAATCAATCTGAAGGAAGGAGACTTTGTCGATATTGGGGAACCCATCATAGAAGGCGTTGTTGTACCAGTTGTAATAAAGACCTTAGTCTTTAATTCTGAATAATCTGTTAGTCGTCATTCCGGCGTTTGCGAAAATGTGAGAGTAAAAGATAGGCTAGTGGAACAGTTATTGATTCTTCCATTGGTTCTGGTTCCCTCGGTTCTTCTTCAAACCACATTCTATACTCATAGTCTGACCAGAGTTCATCTTTCAATTGGATCACCTTGCTAAAGCGGATATGTGCAAAGCCGATGATTGATAAGAGTGGAAACGGGAGAATCACTGGGATTAAGTCACCTGGATAGCCAGTTATCAGCATACTGAGTGTGACAAGTGCTGAAGGAAGTATCTCTCCAAGCACAGCTATTGAAGCAAGTCGAGATTTGTCAACTAGACCATTTTGGTATCGAAAGACATCTCGCACAAAAACAAGACGAAGAGATGATAGTAATACAAAAACTGGAAAAACATCGGTCGTGATAGTTAGATACTCAAATGATAGATCGGCTAGCCATTGTATGTCGGTTAGCCATGGAGATCTTCCGTAAATGGAAAGGTAATAGGAAAGAGAAAAGAAGTGAAAATCATAGGACCACCATGATGACATAATAAACATCATGAATGGCGAGAACATCAGACCAATCCAGAGAACACTTGATAGTAGCCTCTGTCTTCGGTTTTTTGTATGTAGGTTAGTCTTTATGAAACTATAACTCAGAGTTCGATACTCAATTGGAATCCTTTGCATTGTTGAAGAACGTGAAATCACCGGCAGAACAACATAGAATGAGATTGACAAAATTGGAGCATAGACTAGCGTTTCATAAACATCGTACACACGCCAGATATTTCCCCCGAAGATAAGTAGTAAGTAGCTGGTGAACCAAATTAGTATACATACAGACAGTATCCTTTTGCGGATGGATTTTGAGATCGGCATAAGGTTGAGCTGGCGCTCAAAAACCACTCCTGGGAGAATGAAGACCAATCCGAGTACAACAGATAAGACTGATGAAAAGGTAACGATTGAAGTTTCATTAATAATCAGGAGTATAGAGGTCCAACTCATATTTACAACTGAGAAGATTCCTTCTAGTGGGAATATCAAGACGAATAGTAACTTGATGAAGAAAGTTACCCTTGGTTTCCACCGTCTAGTTGCTCCGTTCATCCGCACTTCATCCACCTAAGTATTCGCCTATTAATTATGTGATTCAAGAAAGGGGACTAGAGTTGGGATATCATTCATATAGACGATAATTTCACCATTGATAGTGAGGACTATCCCCTATGCAAGCTACTACCACTGTTCCTGATTTCTTCGTTGATCCAATAGCATTCATCCAGTTTTACTGGGAGCAGTTGTTGCCTTATATTATGCTTATTCTGGGACTCAGTGTCCTTATGCTCATCTACCTGGTGGTAACCAGACTTACGAGAAAGTCTCTTAGAGCAGTAGGGATGGGAGTAGAGGCGGCAACAGGTATCGTGATGGTTCTTCGGTTAATATTCTTCGTAGCAGCGGTCATGATAGTTGTGAGTACCTTTGAAACCGATGTAGCAACTATTTTGTCGCTGAGTGCAATATTCGGTACAGCCTTAGGACTCGCCTTTTCACAGGCTTTGGGGAATATAGTGAGTGGGCTATATGTTCTTGCAGCGCGACCTTTTCGAGTAGGAGACTATGTCCGAATAGGTGCAGTGGAAGGTATCGTAAGAGAGGTCACTCTGAACTATACAAGGGTGCTGATGTCAGACGAAACAGTCCGATTTGTCCCAAACAGTAAGGTCGTAAGTAGTGAGGTCACAAACTTTCGTGTAAATGTCGAGGCGTTGATTGAGTCACGGGAAGAAGAAGTTCAAATCTCAATTGATGAGGGAAAGGAACAGAGCTATATCGGTAGGATTGACAATGCATTAGACAAACTCAAGGACATGGCTACAGGTATTGATGCTTACAGATACACCTTTGACCTTACAATTCATATGAGTCGTGACCATCATGCTATCCGAAAGCACTTCGACAAGGTCTGCGAGGAGTATGAAAATATCTTCCTGACACGTCCAACATATATCGTCTGGGAGAAACCAAGCGCTGCAATCACGTATCGGTTTGCCTTCATCACTCAAGACCCAATGGTGATTGTGCACAAGAGCAATGAGTTCATGGATGATCTGCTTGCAGATTACATGAAAAAAAGCTAAGTTCAGTGAGTATATCGAGGCTCCAGAGTTTCAAACCATGGTGCAACGCGAGTATGATCAACTCTGTCAGATGATGGCAAGTATGGTTTTATGTCAATAATGGGAGAACCATGATTGGCATCCATGTGATCAACCTTTAATCGTCTTTTTTCAGTTTCCACACCAAGAAGTTCCACGATTGTGTGTCCTATTGGATTAGGTCTTGAGGGAGACCTGCAAGAGAATGCGCCTGACGCCTCTTCTCCCTTTTTACGAGGTGGATAGGAAATCAGTGTTCGACGGTCTTCCTCTGTGTCGCGTTCATGAATCCACCAGAGTACAATCAGATGTGAGAATAGATTGACATGTATTGTTGCATCCCAGATTTCAGAGTTGATGACTAGGTAGATTCCAGTATCATCCTTCTCAACATGACCAATAGGACGAATCGTATACTCCAAATCAATCACCGTGTGATGTGTTTGTCGAATGTAAAGCCTGCAGATTAATCCAACTATATGAGATTCAAATTCAGTCTTTGAGGAGTTTGGGGACAAATCTTGAAACGCCTACAACCGCAACAGTAACCAGGATTGCTTGGCCGAGAAGACTAATGACCTGGGATCCAGTTAGGAGCATCGTTATTCCAAATGCCACGAGTGGAGCAATGCCCACAAGTGCTCCGACAGCAGCGGAAAGAAGGCCCATCGCTTGGTCTGCTGTAACATTGACAGCCACTGCTCTTCCGCCGCCTCTTATTCGATAGATTGTAGCACCTACTGCCATTCCAACAACATACCCACATGGAATCTGAATTATGGGTATTAAGAGAACAAGTAGCGTTATCGGGTTGTTAAACAAAATCATGAGATCGATTGCAATCATGCTAAAGATATAGGGCACCATTACTATTGTTGTCTTACTTCTCAGTATAAGCTTGGAACTTACAGGAAGCCCTTCATGTATTGATGCTCCTTGTGTATCAAACATCAAAATCGATACAAGAGATATACCTCCGAAAAGGTTGGCATATTCAACTGCTGTTAAAGACGCCATACTTCGGAGGAATCCAGCATCATCCTTCCAGTATTGAAGCATTGGGAAAAGCATTACGATAAGGAATATAGGAATCGCGAAAACAAAAGCGGAGCCAATGTTCCTTGTGGCTAACTTGAGGTCCTTTCGAATCATAGCTTTTAATGGACTTGTAGAATCAATCAGAACCTCTCTCTCTTCGAGAACCTGGGTTGTTGAAACTCCTGTAATTGTGACTTCTCTTAGTGATTTTCCACTTCGACGGTAAGCCAGAATTGCGATGGCAGAATAGAAACAAGCTCCTCCTGCTGCGGCAAGAAAAGTACTGACTGGCATATTGAAAGCAATTGAGGCTGCAAGAAATCCATACGAAAATGGAAATATCAATGCCAAGGTTGTAAAAGCAGCATCGCCCCAAACGGATGATAGCTCGATGATTAATCTCATTAATTCAGGAAGATAGCTACTTAGACCGTACACACTCATCATGCCTATGACAATGCCTAGTGAAGCAGCAACTCGCACAAAGGTGGAGCTTCTTGATTCGTCAGATGAATGTGATTTCTTATGGAACCATTTTCCCAATGCAACAAGAGCTCCGATGGCAACTGAAACCACACTTGCACATGAGACAAATGCAATTAATGCTACCAAAGGACCGAATAAAATCAGACTACCAATTGGAAATATGGTCACTGATAGAAGGACCGGAGCGAAGAAGACTCTAGCAAAGGTCATGAATGAGAGCTGCTCAATGTCTGCCTTGCTTAGAGGCAATGTAGAGGGTAGATTCATTGAACCAGATGATATCAAACCAGTAGTTGATGTTAGATTGAGAAAGAACACGACTACAAAGCTCATTGTTAGATATACTGTAAAACCCACAGCCATCCGAGCTTCTGGGCTTCCAACAGATACATCGAACGCAGAAGCTGCTAGTGCAATGATAGCAACCATTCCTAAAATCATGATAGTCATTATGTAGCTGATGCGGCTTGAAGACTTGATTGAACGAGCGATTTTTTCAGGTTGTTCTTTAACACGGGCAAGGTTAGATGGATTCATTTCTAGAAAAGCTTGGAAACGAGACTCTTGGGCTACAACTCCTGCGAGTTTCCAGCACTCTGAGAATTTCATTCAGCTAGTGCCTCCCGAAGAACAGATACTCCTTCTGCTACTTCTTCCTCCTGATCTGTCAATTTGAGAAATAGACTCTCAAGTGTGGCACTGTCCTGATGAGCTTTTGCGCGAAGCTCATCGAGTGTACCTTCTGCAACCAAGATTCCCTCGTCGATTATGCCAACACGGTCACAGAGCCCCTGTGCAACTTCCATAACATGTGTGCTAAGCAGTACTGAACCTCCGCGTTCAGCATGAATCTTCACTATATCCTTCATTATCTTAGCAGAACGGACATCAAGGCTTGAAAATGGTTCATCAAGTATCAATAATTTTGGAGCATGAAGTAAAGCGGCAATTAGCATTGTTTTTTGCTTATTTCCCTGTGAAAGAGTCACAATCATTTTGTCATAATGTTGATTAAAATCAAGAGCTTTCACAAATTCCTTGATTCTTCTATTCAACTTCTCTTGGGGAAGCTGTCGGATTGATGCAATGAAATCAAACAGTTCTCGAGGAGTCAATGAGTCATATAGCTGTTGTTCCTCCGGAACATATCCAACCATCCGTTTAACTTCAACTGGATTTTCGGAAGGATCAATACCAAACACATTTGCCCTTCCGCTATCTGGATCTAACAGACCCATGAGCATTTTGATGGTTGTTGTTTTTCCTGCACCATTTGGACCCAAGAGAGCATAGATCTCACCTTCTCGGACATCCAATGTGAGGTCGTTTACAGCAACCAGGTCACCAAACGATTTCACAAGGTTTTCAATACTTACTGCAGACACTACACTTCATCCTCCCCTTTTCGGATAAGGAGACTCTCAGACGAGTTTTCTTGGTTTGAATAAATATAATCTTTAACAACTACGCGAGATACCAACCTCAGGGCTCCTCCAGATCTTCAGATTCAATGCCGTTATTTCTGAGGCGTACTCGTCGCTTCACAAAAGTCCAGTAGCTATAGAACAGAATCCAACCGATGGTTGGAATTGCTACAAAGAGGTAGAATTCTGGAGCTGTGAAGAAGAAGTAGATATTGATTGATCCAAGCATGATCACATTCACAAGCCAAGATCTTCGTTGCCAACCGTAGTTTGACACGACTGCAACTGCGCGAAGAGCGGCGAATCCCCGAGCGTTCAAAGTATAAAGCCCATCTTTGTTGGTTGTAACGACAGCGTCCATCTTCTTAAGATGAAAGTCTAGGCGGCCACTGCTCTTTATTCTCAGTTTTCGCTTTAGGTCAGCAAAGCGAGTTGGCTCTTTTGCAAGCTCCTTCAAGATAGCAATTCTCATCGGGTGAGATATCGCTTCAAACACTTCATCCGATGTCATTTTTCTCTCACGAAAATCTTGGTATTGGGAGGATATAATCCTACGTTCCTTGACTGCCTGGTCAAGAAGTCTTGACCTGAATTTTGTCAGGTAGCAGAGTCTAACAAACAGAAGCACCATTCAAGTTCACAAAGAAGAGCGCTGCAGAAAAGATACAGCCAGAATACCAGCTCGCAATGAGATCAACTCCTGAAGCGGAGTTCGGTGAGTTGTTGTTAGTCTAAGCTGTTGAGAGGTTCCTATAATTCTACGCGTAAGAACACTCATATTTTCAGATGACACATTAGTCGAACTATTTCATCTCACAAAACAAGCCAACTATAATAGCAATCGCGACTGGAATTACCTATATGAGAGTAGAAGTTGGATGACTAGTAGGTTGAGTTTACACAATTGATATTCCAGCGATTGTTTTTGTTTCAATTTGTAATTTCATTCGCAATTTCCAAGTTCAAAGAGTTTCATATTGAAATAAAAGAAACGAAGAAATATTCAAAATTGAAACAATTTAAATAGAAGTTCAGCGACAGATGGTTTTCAATTTCGTGTGTTTTCGGGGTGAAATAATGGGAAAAGACAGAACATCCAATATCCTGTATGGTGTGGGCATCGTCGGCGGAATCATGGGTTTGCTAGGAGGCGCCTACATCCTTATCGGCGGTATTGTGTGGCATGGGACTGAACTAGTGCCCTTTGATCGAGTGCTCTTGGCAGTCGGAGGAGTCCTCGGAAGCATCGCGTACTTGGGACTCTACCGTGATACTGGAAGCTATATACCTATCATTCCATTCCTTTTCTCCAATCTATATCAAATCATAGGACTGCTACTGCTACAACCGTATATACACCTTGGATACTTCACACCAGCGTATTTGGTACTTTGGAGCTTCACGCTCTTGTCTTTCGGGTGTGCAGGATATTCCTTTTACATGACTCGTGACGAGATTGGAATGGTTGCTCTAATCGCAGGGATTCTCTTTATCATCTGGGCATTTCTCCGAATTGGAGTGGCATACGTAATCGCTGAAACCGAAGATCTATTCTTCTACCAATTGCGAGCTGTAGGAGATACCATCCTTACAATTGCCAGCCTAGCATATTTCACACTTGCATTGCGAACAGGACAGGTAACTTGGTCTGAGGCGTCATAGTAGTTCGAAAGAGATTGATTCGTCAACAAATGCCAAGGGAGGGAAAATACGAAGAGAAGAGAATGACTCTCTTCTCTTTCAGCTATGCTGATGACTACCTTCGCTTTACGACTACAGCGATGCCAACAACGATGATAGCTGCACCAATGAAATTGGGCAGAAAATTGTCAGCAAGGATTGCAGGAAGCTGGAATCCTCCAGTAAGAAGAAGGTTCTCAAAACCAATCTTAGGATTATGAATAATCTCATTCCCCTGAAGATAGTTCAGAAAGATTTCAGTTTCAGTTGCTGAAACTTCATGAATACTCGAATGAGGTTTCCAGTTCAGAACCAAGCTCGACCCTTAGTGCTAGCAATGAAGAAACATCTGTGAAATTGAAGCCCGTTATCATGACATCAATCTTCACTTGAGTTGGAGCAATTACACTTCCATTGACTTCTGTGTCTACGGACACCATTGGATTTAACTAACGCTGAAGCTCTCAAGCATCAACGGGAATGAAGAAATATGCAATATAGAAGACTCGGGAAAATCAGTGATAAGGTTTCAGCACTGGGCTTTGGTTGCATGCGGCTTCCAACCATTGAACAAGGTGGCAAAATCAACAGAGACGAAGCAATCAGACTGATTCGAAAAGGTATCGACAATGGTATCAACTATGTTGATAATGCGTGGACATATCACAGTGGTGAGAGTGAGGTTGTTTTAGGGCTTGCACTGAAGAATGGTTATAGAGAACGCGTTA